>NZ_CAMPHH010000106.1 GCF_946885855.1 uncultured Actinotalea sp.
ACGTCAAGGTCGCCAAGGACTGGCAGCGCGACCCCAAGCAGCTGCGCCGGCTGGGCTTCTGACCGCGGCGGGCCGGACCGCCCGCGACCGTCGCCCCGGGGCGGGTCTCGGCCGGCGGTCACGGCGGCGTGGCTAGACTCCCCGGGTGCGGTACCGGATCGCCCTGAGCAGCGCCGCGGCCGTGGTGGTCCTGGCGCTCCTCGGGCAGGTCGCGGGACCCGCCTGGGACCCCGTCCCGCTGACCCGCACGATCGACGTCGCGACCCCTGACACGCGCATGGGCGGCATGCCCTCCACGGACCCGGTCGGCACCTACGACGTCGCGGAGTCCGTGGTGACCGTGCCGCTGGCCGGCGCGGAGGTCGAGGCGATGGTGCGCGAGCCCCTCGGCGCGGACGGCGACCGGCCGGGCGTCGTCTTCGTCCACGGGGCCGGGACGGGCCGGTTCGAGCAGGCGTTCGTCGCGCAGGCCGAGGCGCTCGCAAGCGCCGGCGTGGTCACGATGGTCCCGAACAAGCGGCTGGACACCTACTCGACGCGGGAGCGCAGCTACGTCGGGATGGCGAACGACTACCTGCGCAGCGTGGAGCTCCTGCGGGCGCTGCCCGGCGTGGACCCCGGTCGGGTCGGCGTGTACGGGGAGAGCGAGGGCGCGTGGGTCGTGCCCGTCATGGCGGCCGACAACCCGTCCGTCGCGTTCGCGGTGCTCGTCGCCGCCCCGGTCGTCCCGCCGCGCCAGCAGGCCGCGTTCGCCGTCGACTCCTACCTCCGGGCCACCGGGGTCCCGGTCGAGCTGCTGCGCGCGATCCCCCGGATGGTCGGGATGGACTTCCCCGGCGGCGGCTTCGACTACGTCGACTTCGACGTGCAGCCGTTCCAGCAGCGCATGCGGCAGCCCGTCCTGGTGGTCTACGGCACCGGCGACGCGGCGATGCCGACCGTGCAGGGAGCGCTTCAGGTGCTGGACGACCTCGAGGTGGCCGGCAACGACACGTGGACGGTCCGGTACTACGAGGGCGCGGACCACGGCATCAAGGTCGACCGCCGCCTCGTCCCGGAGTTCGCCCGGGACCTCGCCACCTGGATCCACGGCCTCCCGGGGACGGCGACGTCCCCGCCGCGGATCGCCGGGGCGGAGCCCTACCAGCGGTTCGTCGCTGCTCCGGTGGAGCGGCCCCGGTGGTTCGCCGAGGGCGACCTCCTCGTCGCCGGCATCGCCGCGTCCTTCGTCGCGCTCCTGGTGGGGCCCGCCGTGTGGCTGCTGCGCCGCGTCCGTCGCCGGACCGAGCCGGTCCTGGCCGCGGGTGTCCGGGTGCCCCTGGTGGTCATGGCCGCGGGCTGCGCGGTGACGCTCGTCCTGCTGGTGGCGTACCTGCTCGTCGTGGCCAACCTGGCGCAGAACTACCGCACCGCGCCGCTGCTGGTCCAGGGCGGCTGGCTCGCCCTCCGGCTCGGTGGCATCGCCGCGGTCGTGGCCGGCGTCGTCCTCGTCTACCGCATGCTCGACGGTCGCCGTCGCGGCGGGGTCCCGGCCGCGACGTCGGTCGCCGGCGAGGTCACGCTCGCCTCCGCGGTGGGAGGCAGCGTGATGATGCTCCTGCTGCTCGCGTACTGGGGCGTCTTCCCGCCGTTCTGGTGATCCTCGCTGGCCGGGACCGGGAACGGGTTCGCGGCCGACGTCGGTTTCGGTAGGTTGCTCGCGGCGCGGGGGGTCCCGACGCCGTCCCGGCGTGTCGTCCGGGGCCCCGGACCGTGCGCCGCGTCGGCGCGGAGGAGTCACCATGACCGCTCCCGAGGAGTTCACGCGCCAGCAGGCGGCGGACCCGGCGACACCGCAGCAGGTGCTGGCGGACATCGCCGCGCTGCGCCCCGACCTGCGGCCGGTGGTCGCCCTCAACCCCGCGGCCTACCCGGGCCTGCTCGAGTGGCTGGGCTCCCTGGGGGAGCCGGGGGTGGACAGCGCGCTGGCCCAGCGCCGCGAGCGCGGGGCGGCCCCCGCGGCGCGGCGGGACCCGCGGGGTCCGCGCCCCCGCAGATCGCCGGGCCCACGGGGCCGGCGTCGATGCCCGTGCCCGTCGGCGGGCCGTTCGCCAGCGGTCCGGGGCCGCAGGGTCCTGCGGCCCCCGGCGGTCTCGCCACCGGCTTCCCGGGCGGAGGGGGTCCCCTGCCGCCCGGCGGCTACGGCACCGGTCAGCCCGGGTTCGCGGGCGGGCGGCCCGGCTACCCGGCGCCGGCGGCCCCGAAGGGATCGGGGTCGCGCAAGGTCCTGTGGATCGTGCTCGGCGTGCTCGGGGCCCTGCTCGTGGTGGGCGTCGTCGTGGTGATCCTGGTGGTGAACCTGGCCCGCGGCGTGGTCGAGGACCTCGAGGAGCAGGGCTTCACGGTCGATCCTCCGCAGCAGGGTCAGGCCTACGGGGACAACCCGGAGCTCGACGCCCTGTGGGACGCCTGCGCGGGCGGCGACATGGGCGCCTGCGACGACCTCTACTTCAGCTCGGAGTCGGGGAGCGAGTACGAGGAGTTCGGCGACACGTGCGGCGGCACCACGGGCGGCGGCTCGCTCTGCGCGCAGGACGAGCCCGGAGCCTCCGGGAGCGCCGGGACCTACGGGGACGACCCGGAGCTGGACGCGCTGTGGGACGCGTGCGCGGCCGGGGACCTGGCGGCGTGCGACGAGCTCTACTTCTCCTCGGGCATCGGCACGGAGTACGAGGAGTTCGGCGAGACGTGCGGACGGACGCGGGAGCCGTTCGGCCTCTGCGCCTCGTGAGGCGGGGCGCCGTCGGCGCAGACGGTACAGTGACCGGGTGCGCAGCCGATGGGTGCTTCTCCTTCGTCGCCGCGGTGAGGTCTGACACGACCGGTCCCTCGCCGCGGTGGTCGACGCGCCGGTCGCCCGACAGGCCCGACGTCTCCCGAAGGACTTCCCCATGAGCAGCACCTCTGACCGCACCCCGGACCGTTCCCCGTCGACCCGCGGCGCCGCGGACCCGGGGGTCGGCGACCGCGACCTCGTCGCGACGGGCACGCCCTCCTACGAGGAGCGGACCGCCCAGCAGCCGTCGCCGCTGCCGGTCCACCGGTACCGGCCGTTCCACGAGCAGATCCGCGTCGACCTGCCCGACCGTACCTGGCCGGGGCGCCGGATCGAGACGGCGCCGCGGTGGTGCGCCGTCGACCTGCGCGACGGCAACCAGGCGCTCATCGAGCCCATGGACGCGGCCCGCAAGCTGCAGATGTTCGAGCTGCTCGTCCAGATGGGCTACAAGGAGATCGAGGTCGGCTTCCCCTCGGCGTCCCAGACGGACTTCGACTTCGTCCGGATGCTCATCGAGGAGGACCGGATCCCGGACGACGTCGTCATCCAGGTCCTGACCCAGTCCCGTGAGCACCTCATCGAGCGGACCTACGAGGCGATCGCCGGCGCGAAGCAGGCCATCGTCCACCTGTACAACTCCACGTCGGTCCTGCAGCGGGAGGTCGTCTTCCGCTCGGACGAGGACGGCATCGTCGACATCGCCACGACCGGTGCCCGCCTCTGCAAGAAGTACGAGGAGATGGTGCCGGGCACCGACGTCTTCTACGAGTACTCGCCGGAGTCCTTCACGGGCACGGAGCTGGAGTTCGCCGTCCGCGTGTGCAACGCGGTGCTCGACGTCCTCGAGCCGACGCCCGAGAAGAAGGTCATCGTCAACCTGCCGGCCACCGTCGAGATGGCGACGCCCAACGTCTACGCCGACTCGATCGAGTGGATGTCCCGCAACCTGCGGTACCGGGAGAACGTGGTCCTGTCGCTGCACCCGCACAACGACCGCGGGACGGCCGTTGCGGCGGCGGAGCTCGGCTACCTGGCCGGCGCGGACCGGATCGAGGGGTGCCTGTTCGGCAACGGCGAGCGCACCGGGAACGTCTGCCTGGTGACACTGGGCATGAACCTGGCGAGCCAGGGCGTCGACCCGCAGATCGACTTCTCCGACATCGACCGCATCCGGCGGACGGTCGAGCACTGCAACCAGCTGCCCGTCCCGGAGCGGCACCCCTACGCGGGCGACCTCGTCTTCACGGCCTTCTCCGGCTCCCACCAGGACGCCATCAAGAAGGGCTTCGAGGCCATGGCGGCGCGCGCCGCGGCACAGGGGGTCGAGGTCGACGACCTCGAGTGGGCGGTGCCCTACCTGCCCGTGGACCCGAAGGACCTCGGCCGCAGCTACGAGGCGGTCATCCGGGTCAACTCGCAGTCGGGCAAGGGTGGGGTGGCGTACCTGCTCAAGAGCGAGCGCAGCCTGGACCTGCCGCGCCGGCTGCAGATCGAGTTCTCCCGGGTCGTGCAGCAGTTCACCGACGCGCACGGCTCGGAGGTGACGGCCGACGACCTGTGGCGGATCTTCACCGACGAGTACCTGCCGGTGGAGCCCGGCGGCGACCTGGCGCCCTGGGGCCGGTTCGCGCTGCGGGGCAGCCGCACCTCCAGCGGCGAGGGTGCGGCGGACACGCTCGCGGTGGACCTGGTCGACCGCGGCGCCGCGGTGACGGTCGAGGGGTCCGGCAACGGCCCGGTGGACGCGTTCGTCCGCGCGCTCGGATCGCTCGGGGAACAGGTCGAGGTGCTCGACTACGCCGAGCACGCCCTGTCCACGGGCGGGGACGCCCGGGCCGCCGCCTACGTCGAGTGCCTCGTGGGCGACACGGTGCTGTGGGGCGTCGGCATCGACCCGTCGATCACGACGGCGTCCTTCAAGGCGATCATCTCCGCCGTGAACCGGGCACACCGGACCTCGCAGGGTCGGTAGGCGGCGCGTGCGCCCGCCGATGTCGGTGGTCCGGGGGACAATCATCCGGTGACCCTGTACCGCGACGAGGCGATCGTGCTGCGCGCCCAGAAGCTGGGCGAGGCGGACCGGATCGTCACGCTCCTGACGCGCCACCACGGCAAGGTGCGGGCGGTGGCCAAGGGCGTGCGGCGGACGTCGTCGCGGTTCGGCTCCCGGCTGGAGCCGTTCATGGTGGTGGACGCGCAGCTGCACCAGGGTCGCAGCCTCGACATCGTCACCCAGGTGGAGACGCTCGGCCCCTTCGCCCGGTCGATCTGCGGGGACTACGCGCTCTACACCGCCGGGACCGCGATGCTCGAGACCGCCGAGCGGCTCGTCGAGGCGGAGCGGGAGCCGTCGGTGCAGCAGTACCTGCTGCTCGTCGGTGCGGTCCGGTCGCTGGCCCAGCGCGCGCACGCGGCGGGCCTGGTCCTCGACGCCTACCTGCTGCGGGCACTGTCCGTGGCGGGCTGGGCGCCGTCGTTCACCGACTGCGCGCGGTGCGGGACGCCGGGGCCGCACAGCGCGTTCGCGGTCGCGTCCGGCGGGGCGGTGTGCGGGGCCTGCCGGCCGCCGGGCTCCGCGTCCCCGGCCCCGGAGACGTTCGCCCTCCTCGCCGCGCTGCTCACCGGCGACTGGCCGGTCGCGGACGCCAGCGACCAGCGGCACCGGACGGAGGCGGGCGGCCTCGTCGCCGTCTTCCTGCAGTTCCACCTCGAGCGCACCCTGCGGTCCCTGCGCATGGTGGAGCGCGTGTGAGCCCCGCCGCTCGTCGGGACCGGCGGGGCCGACCGGCCCCCACGGACGCCCCCCGACCGGCCGTCGTCGCCCCGCCGCCGCACCCGTCCGGCGCCCGGCCACCGCAGGTGCCGCTGGAGCTCGTCCCCCGGCACGTCGCGATCGTCATGGACGGCAACGGCCGCTGGGCCAACGAGCGCGGCCTGCCGCGCACGGCCGGGCACGAGGCGGGCGAGGCGGCCCTCCTGGACGTCGTCGCCGGGGCCATCGAGATCGGGGTCACGCACGTCTCCGCGTACGCGTTCTCCACCGAGAACTGGAAGCGGTCCCCGGAGGAGGTCCGCTTCCTCATGGGCTTCAACCGGGACGTGCTGCGCCGCCAGCGGGACACGATGCACGCCTGGGGTGTGCGGGTGCGCTGGGCGGGGCGTCGTCCCCGCCTGTGGCGGTCCGTCATCGCGGAGCTGGAGACCGCCGAGGAGCTGACCCGCGGGAACGACGTCTGCACGCTGACGATGTGCGTCAACTACGGCGGTCGGGCCGAGGTCGCGGATGCGGCCAGGGCCATCGCGCGGGAGGTGGCAGCCGGCCGGCTGGACCCGGAGCGCGTGGACGAGCGCACGGTCGCGAGGTTCCTCGACGAGCCGGAGCTCCCGGACGTCGACCTGTTCCTGCGGACCTCGGGCGAGCAGCGGACCTCGAACTTCATGATCTGGCAGGCGGCGTACGCGGAGCTGGTGTTCCTGCCCGAGTACTGGCCCGACGTCGACCGGCGCCACCTGTGGCGCGCCGTCGAGGACTACGCGCGGCGGGACCGGCGGTACGGGGGAGCGGTCGACCGGGCCGCAGCAGCGGACACCACCGCGGGCCCGTCGACGGCGGCGCCGGAGGACGGTGACGGCTAACGTCGGCGGCATGACAGCACTGACGATCGGCATGGTCACGTTCGACTGCCACGACCCCCGTGCGCTCGCCGCCTGGTGGGCCGACCGCCTCGAGGGGCGCATCGCCGTGGACCACGACGGGGAGTTCGTCATCGTGGCGACGCCGCGGGGGCCGCACCTCGGCTTCCAGCGCGTCGAGCAGCCCACCCCCGGCAAGAACCGGGTCCACCTGGACCTGGAGGCGCTGGACCGCGACGACGAGGTCGAGCGGCTGCAGCTGGCCGGTGCCCAGGTCGTCGCCCGCCATGAGCTGCCGGACTTCGCGTGGGTGGTCCTGGCGGACCCGGAGGGTAACCACTTCTGCGTCTCCGCCCGCGGCTGAGCCGTCCGCGCGCGTCCACCAGGATCGTCGGCGTCCGGCCGCACGGCCCCGAGGGCGCTCCCCCTCAGGGGGCGGTGGCCGCGTCGTCGCGGGTGCGGCCGTCGGACGTCCGGTCGACGGGCACCCGCTCGTCGTGGGCGCGCTCGTGGTGGGCCCTCTCGGCGAGCTGCTCGACGGTCTCCGCCTCGCGCCGGCGCCGGCGGCGCAGCACGAGGGCGGTGACCGCGACGGCCACGACGACGCCCGCGCCGGCCAGTGCCCACGGGGACCGGGCGGCCAGCGCCACGGCGCCGTACACGGCCGCGGTCCCGCCGCCGGTCCAGACCAGTGCCCACACCAGCCACCCGGGCACGGACCACAGCGTGTAGCGCAGCCAGTGCAGCCGCAGGAGCCCGGACGCGCCGTGCACGGCGGACTGCAGCCCGACGGTGAGGAAGGACAGCGGCACGACCGGCATGCCCCACCGCTCGATGAGCTGCACCGCGCGCCGCGTCCGCGGCCCCTCCAGGCGGGCGGACCAACGGCTGTGCAGGACGCCGGCCGCGATGCCCCGCCCGAGCCAGTAAAGGGCCTGGGAGCGCAGGGCGGCGCCGAGGACGAAGAAGAGGTACAGCCAGACGAACGGCCAGCTGGCCAGCCAGCTCGGCACGTCAGCCGTCCGTGGGGGCAGCGGGCCGCACCGCCGTGGCCGCGCAGGCGGCGCACGTGCCGAACAGCTCGATGGTGTGGCTGATGTCGCTGTACCCGTGGCTCGCGCCGATCTGCGCGGCCCACGCCTCGACCGCGGGCCCGTCGATCTCGACCGTCGCCCCGCACGAGCGGCACACGAGGTGGTGGTGGTGCTCGCTGCGCTCGCACCGGCGGTACACCGACTCGCCGTCGTCGGTGCGCAGGACGTCGACGACGCCCGCCTCTGCGAGGGCCTGCAGCGTCCGGTAGACGGTCGCCAGGCCGATGCCGTGGCCCTGGTCGCGCAGGAGCTCGTGCAGCTGCTGGGCGCTGCGGAAGTCCTCGACGGTGGTCAGGGCGTCGGCGACGGCGGTGCGCTGCCGGGTCATGCGCTGCATCAGGTGGTCCTCGGTGCGGTGAGCTGGACGTCGTCCTCGAGCTGGGGGTGCGGGTCGGGGGCCGCCTCGGGACGGCGGCGCCGCAGGAGCGGCCGGAGCGCTGCGGTGAGCGCGTACAGGCCGATCGCCAGCACGACGATCATCGCACCCGGCGCGGCGTCCTCCCAGTACGTGATGCTCAGCCCGGCGACGGTGACGACGACGCCCACGGTCATCGCGATCGCCATCGTCCGGTGGAACGACGAGGCGACGAGCTGGGCCACGGCGACCGGGACGATCATGAGGGCGCTCACGAGCAGCAGGCCGACGACCCGCATGGCCACGGTCACCGTGAGCGCGGCCACGACCGCGATGAGCAGGTTCAGCGCCCGCACCGGCAGCCCGCCGGCACGCGCGAACTCCTCGTCCTGGGAGATGGCGAAGAGCGCGGTTCGCAGGCCGACGCCGACGCCGAGGACGACGGCGGACAGGGCCACGGTGAGCCACACGTCACCGGTGGACACGGTGGAGATGGAGCCGAAGAGGTAGCCGACGAGGTTGGCGCTCGTCCCGCCGGCCTGGCCGATGATGAGCACGCCGCCGGCGATGCCGCCGTAGAAGAGCAGCGCGAGGGCGACGTCGCCGCTCGTGCGGCCGCGGGACCGGACGACCTCGATCGCCACGGCGCCCACGACGGCGGCGACGACCGCGCCGGGCAGCGCGAGGGCGTCCTGGCGGGACAGCTCCAGGGCGTTGCCGACGAGCCAGCCGAGCGCGACGCCCGTGAGCGCGACGTGCCCGATGCCGTCGCCGAGCAGAGACAGGCGGCGTTGGACGAGGTACGTGCCGATGACCGGGGCGCTGAGCCCGACGAGCGCGGCGACGACGAGGGCGCGCTGCATGAACGGGTCGGTGAGCATCCCGACCAGCTCGTCCCAGGCCGTCACGGCGCCCACCCCGACGTGGTGGTGAGCCCGAGCGGGTCGGTGTCGCCCGTCTCGGCGTCGTCGTGCGGGTGGACGTGGTCGTGACCGGGAGCGGCGTGCCCGGGCGCCGGGGCCGGGGGAGCGCCGTCGTGGACGACACGCCCGTGGCGCAGGACGACGGCGCGCCGCACGAGCGGGGCGAGCGCCCCGAGCTCGTGCAGCACGACGACGACCGTGGTCCCCGCGGCGGCGAGGTCGCCCAGGGCGCGCGCGAAGGCCTCCTGGCTGGGCAGGTCGACCCCTGCCACGGGCTCGTCGAGGAGCAGCAGGTCCGGGTCGCGCACGAGGGCCCGGGCGATGAGGACCCGCTGCTGCTGGCCGCCCGACAGCTCCTGGCATGCCCGGTGCCCGAGGTGCCCCAGGCCCATGAGCTCGAGCGCCTCGTCGGCGCGGCGTCCCGCGTGGCGCGGTGGCAGGAGGCGACGGCCGTGCAGGAGCCCGGAGACGACGACCTCGTGGGCCGTCGCGGGGACGCCGGACGCGACGGACACCCGTTGCGGGACGTAGCCGACCCGCTCCCACGGTGTGCGGCGACCCAACGGCTCGCCGAAGAGCCGGACCGTGCCCCGCTCGAGCGGCACGACGCCCACGAGGGCGCGGACCAGCGTCGACTTGCCGGAGCCGTTGGCGCCGAGCAGGCCGACGACCTCACCGTCGGTGACGGTGAGGTCGACGTCGTGGAGGATGGTGGCGCCGCCGAGGGTGACCCGGAGCCCGGCCGCCGTCAGGACGTCGGTCACCCACACCCCAGGCCGGTGCGCAGCGACTCGAGGTTCGACTCCATGACGCCACGGTAGTCCGTGGTCGGGTCCGCCAGCGTCTCGACCGGGTCGAGGACCAGGACCTCCAGCCCCAGGTCGGACGCGAGGGTGTCGGCGACGGCCGGGCTCGCGGCGCTGTCGGTGTAGACGGCCGTGACGCCGTGGGCGCGGACCTCCTCGGCGATCTCGCGCAGCCGCGCCGGCGACGGCTCGGACTCCGGGTCGATGCCGGCGACGCCGATCTCGGTGAAGCCGTAGCGCTCGGCCAGGTACCCGAACGCCGTGTGCCCCGTGATGACGACGTCCCGCTCGCACGCGGCGAGCCCGGAGGCGAGCTCCTCGTCGAGGGCGGCGAGATCCTCGGCGAACGCCGCGGCGTTCGCCTCGAACGCGTCGGCGTGCTCCGGCGCGGTGGTGGCGAGCAGGTCGGCGATCTCCTGGCCCACGGCCGCCAGGCGCGTCGGGTCCAGCCAGAAGTGCGGGTCCAGCCCGCCGTGGTCGTGACCGTCGTCGGCGGTGTGCCCCTCCTCGGCGGGCTCGGCCGGCTCGGCGGCGTGCTCGTCGTCGGCGTGGTCCTCGGCGGCATGGTCCTGCGCGCCGTCGTGGTCGTGGTCGTGGTCCTCCGTGGCGGCCGCCTCGTCGGCGGGGTCGCCCTCGTCGTCGTGCGCGTGGTCGTGCTCCGCGAGCGGGGGCTGGAGGTCCGCCGCGTCGAAGACGTCGAGGACGTTCTCGGGCTGCCGCGACGCGATCGCGTCGTCGACGGCGGGCTGGAACGTCGAGAGGTAGACGACCGCGTCGGCCGAGGTCAGCTCCCGCAGCTGGGCGGGGGACAGCTCCAGGTCGTGGGGCTCGGCCCCGGCGGGCGTGAGCGAGGCGACGTCGACGAGGTCGCCGCCGACCTGCTCGACCGCGTACACGAGCGGGTAGAAGGAGGCGAGGACGCGCAGCTGGCCCGAGGCGGTCGAGCCGCCCTGGTCGTCAGGGGCGGCGTCGTCCGTGGCGGCGGTGCCGGAGCACGCACCGAGGCCGAGCGCGCGGGCGCGCGCGGCGGGGGCGGCGACCGCGCGGTGGCGCGGGCGGGCAGGGAC
>NZ_CAMPHH010000107.1 GCF_946885855.1 uncultured Actinotalea sp.
GTCTCGACGAACTCCTCGATGTCGGGGTGGTCGACGTCGAGGACGACCATCTTCGCCGCCCGGCGGGTGGCACCGCCGGACTTGATCGTCCCGGCGGAGGCGTCCGCCCCACGCATGAACGAGATCGGACCGCTCGCCGTGCCGCCGGAGGACAGCAGTTCCCTGGAGGAGCGGATGCGGGACAGGTTCAGGCCGGCGCCGGAGCCGCCCTTGAAGATCATCCCCTCCTCGCGGTACCAGTTGAGGATCGACTCCATCGTGTCGTCGACGGAGAGGATGAAGCAGGCGCTCACCTGCTGCGGCGACGGCGTGCCGACGTTGAACCAGACGGGGCTGTTGAAGGAGAACACCTGGTGCAGCAGCATCCAGGTCAGCTCGTGCTCGAAGACGGCCGCGTCCTCGTCGCTCGTGAAGTAGCCGTGGTCCCGTCCGGCCTTGGTGTAGGTCAGGACGACGCGGTCGATGAGCTGCTTGAGGCTCCACTCGCGGTGCGGGGTGCCGACGGCACCACGGAAGTACTTCGTGGTGACGATCGTCGTCGCGTTCATCGACCACGAGTCGGGGAACTCGACGCCCTTCTGCTCGAAGATCGTCTCGCCCGTCTTCCAGTTGGTCTGGGTGACGTCGCGGCGCTCCCAGGTCACCTCGTCGTACGGGTGCACACCCGCGGTGGTGAAGACGCGCTCCACGCTCAGGCCGCGCTTGCGACCCTTGCCCGCGCGGCCGGCCGACCGGCCCGTGCTCTCCGACGTCTCTGTCATGTGTTCCTCCCCGGGAGCCAGGTCGCGCGTCCCGCGGCGACCGTGGTGTGGTGCTGGCTGGTTCATGGGTCCGACTGCGTGCCCGGCGCCGGCCGCCGGTGCTCCGCGCCGGCGTCGAGGCCGTCGTGGGGGCGGGGGCGGGAGCTCCTCGCGCACGGAGCAACTTACACCGGTGCAACCACTAGATGTAGTGCCGGCATTCCCTTTCACCCCCAGTCCTGGTGGTGCTTGTCCACAGGCTGCGGCGTTGCCGCAGGTCGGGACTGTGGATGCGGAGCCGGGCTGTGCACGAGCCGGTGGACGGGGCGAAAAACTCGTCGGCGTGTCGTGCCGACGTCGGCGTGTCGGGTCCCGGACGGTGCGCGATCACCCGCGGGCTCGGCGTGGCGTCAGGGAGGTGTCGCGGGCGTCGCGGGGTCCGCGGCAGCGGCCCGCGCCGGGACGAACGCCGCGCGGGTCGCCGTCCGCCGCAGGGCGAGGAGGAGGGGGCGGCCCAGGAGGGCGACGCCCACCACGGTGGTGACGGCGCGGCCCACGTCCCAGCCGAGCGACGTGGTCGCCGTGTAGAGGGCGAACCGCTGGAGGTTCTCCACCACCGGCGCGCCCGCGACGAACGACACCGCCGTGCCGCCCCCGAGCTGGAAGGGCCAGAACGCGAGGTTCATGAGCAGGCCGAAGGCGAGGGCGGCGACGGCGCCGTACGCGGCGAGCGCCACGACCTCGCCGGCTCCCCGGAGCCGGCGGGGGAGCAGCCCGGCGCCGAGCCCCACCCAGGAGGCGGCGAGCATCTGGAACGGCAGCCACGGCCCGACGCCGCCGGTGAGCAGCGCGGACGTGAGGATGGTCGTCGAGCCGAGGGCGAAGCCGAAGCCGGGACCCAGGACGCGCGCCCCGAGCACGATCACGACGAACACGAGCTCCACCCCGGCCGTCCCCGCGGAGAGCGGGCGCACCACCGCCCCGACGGCCGAGAGCAGACCGAGGACCGCCACGCCCTTGGCGTCCAGGCCGCCGTCGGCGAGCGCCGTGAGGACGACCGCGAGGACGCCGAGGAGGACGAGCGCGAGGACCAGCGGTGCCTGCGTCGCGTCGGACAGCCCGGCGCCGGGGCTGACGAGCAGCGGCCAGGTGAAGGCGAGCAGGCCGGTCGCCGACGCCACGGCGAGCGCCGCCGCGGTGCGCCGCGGGACCGCCACCACGCGCGGGTCCGCGGCGACGGCCGCGCCCGAGCTCACGCCGTCACCGCCAGGGCGGCGGCGACGTCGCCGACGGTGAGCAGCTCCGCCGGGTGCAGGATCCGGGCGACCTGGGGCGCGAACGTCGGCGACGCCACGAGCACCTCCCGCGCCGGGCCGTCGGCCACCAGCTCGCCGTCGGCGAGCACCGCGACCCGGTCGGCGCACTCGGCGACGAACTCGACGTCGTGGCTGGACAGGACGACGGCGCCGCCGGCGGCCGTGTGCGCCGCGAGCGCGTCGCGCAGGCGCCTCTTGGCGGCGTAGTCGAGCCCCCGTGTGGGCTCGTCGAGGAGCAGGACCGCGGGCCGGGCGGCGAGCTGGACGGCCAGCACGAGCCCGAGGCGCTGGCCCTCGGACAGGTCGCGGGGGTGCGCGTCGGCCCGGACCGGGCCGGTGAGCCGGTGCAGCAACGCCTCGGTCGTGCCCGCCGGGGCACCCGCCTGCCGGTCACCCTCGGCGCACTCCGCGGCGACCGTCGGGAGGTAGAGCAGCAGCTGCGGGTCCTGCGGCACGAGCGCCACGCGTCGGCGCAGGTCCGCGGGGGACAGGCGGGTCGGGTCCGCGCCGTCGAGGAGGACGCGACCGGCGGACCGCGGTCCGGCACCGTGCAGCGCCCACAGCAGGGACGTCTTGCCCGCGCCGTTGCGGCCCATGAGAGCGAGCGTCCGACCGGCGGGCACGCACAGGTCCACCCCGCGCACCGCCGGCACCCGACCGTGCCGGACGTGCACGCCGACGGCGTCCAGGAGCGGCCGCGCCGGGCGGCCGGCGGACGCGACGTCGCCCGCCGGCCCGGGCACCGATGACGGGGACGCGGTGAGGCGGTCCCGCAGCGGGGCCGCGCGGCGGCGCGCGTCGCGGACGCTGAGGGGCAGGGGCGACCAGCCCGCGAGCCGCCCGAGCTCGACGATCGGCGGGGCCACCGGGCTGTCCTGCAGCAGGTCGGCGGGGTCGCCGTGCCGGACGGTGCCGTCGGGGCGGAGCACGACGACGCGGTCCGCGTACTGGACCACGCGCTCGAGGCGGTGCTCCGCGAGGAGCACGGTCAGCCCGAGGTCGTGGACCAGGCGGGTCAGCGCCGAGAGCACCTCCTCCGCAGCCGACGGGTCCAGGGCGGACGTGGGCTCGTCGAGTACGAGGACGCGCGGGTGGGAGGCCAGCACGGCGCCGATCGCGACGCGCTGCTGCTCCCCGCCGGACAGGTCCCCGAGGGGTCGGTGCCGCAGGGCGGCAAGCCCCATGAGGTCGACCACCTCCTCGACGCGCTTGCGCATGACCGCCGGCGGCAGCCCGAGCTGCTCCATGCCGTAGGCGAGCTCCTCCTCGACGCTGTCCGTCACGAACCCGTCGGCCGGGTGCTGCAGGACCACACCGACGACGTCGGCCAGGTCGCGCGGCGGGTGCGTGCGGGTGTCCCGTCCCGCGACGACCACCTCGCCCGCCAGCAGGCCGCCCGTGAAGTGCGGCACCAGCCCGCAGGCGGCCTTGAGCAGGGTCGACTTGCCCGAGCCGGTCGGCCCGACCACCAGGCACAGCTCGCCCTCCGGGACGTGCAGGTCCGCGTCCCGCAGGGCCGGGCCGCGTGCGCCGGGGTAGGTCACGGTGACGTCGGTGAAGCGGATCATCGGGTCACCTCCGCGACCTGGTCCGGGCGCGCGGACGTCGGGACGGCACCGGGCGCCGCAGAGATCGCGGGTCGTCCCAGCGGGCTGCGGGCGGACCGGCGCCGGCGCCCCGGACGCGGGGTCCCACCGACGGCGTGCCCGGGTGCCGGGGCGAGGAGCGCGGGTGCGGCGGCCAGCAGGACCGCCACGAGCGCCACCGGGGGCAGCGACGGCCAGCCGAGCGGGCTGAGCGAAGGGTCCAGGGCCGCGGGGTCGGTCGCGGTGACGGCCACGAGCAGGCCGCCGGCCAGCGCGCCGCTGCCGGCGACGAGCGTGGCCCGCACGTCCCAGCGCTCCGGCCGGTACCGGGTGCGCCGGACGCGGCGGCCGGCGAGCACCCCGCCGACCACCGCCGCCGCCGCGCCCACCGCGAGCAGGGGCAGGCCCAGCCACCCCGGCGACGTGCCGTCGAGCAGGCCGTACGTGCCGAGGACCGCGGCGAGCAGGGCGCCGAGCAGGAGGACGCCCACGCGCCGGTCGGAGGTCCCCGGGACGGCCCGCGCGTACCCGCGCGAGTCCATGGACGCGGCGAGCGCCACGGAGCGGTCCAGCGCGTCGGTGAGCACGGGGAGGGCGACGGCCGGCAACGACCGCAGCCCGCGCGGAACCGTGCCCCGCAGCCGCTGCGCCCGGCGGACCTGCGCGGCGGAGGTCACCAGCTGCGGGGTCACGCTCATGGCGATGACGACCGCCGTGCTCAGCTGGTGCAGCGCCGCCGGGAGGCTGCGCAGCGCCCTGCGCGGGTTCGCGAGCGCGTTCGCCGCGCCGAAGCAGATGACCAGCGCCGCCAGCCGCAGCCCGCCGTAGACCGCCACGAGCAGACCGGTGAGCGTGACGGGGCCGAGGAGCTCGACGGAGACCGCCCACGCGGGCAGCGGGACGCGGGGCAGGTCCAGGAGGACCACCCCGGGCGTCTTGATCCCGACGACGACGTAGAACACGACGCGGACGACGACGATGCACGCCCCCAGCGCGAGGTACCACCGGAACGCGCGGCCCCACGGGGCGTCCTCACGACGCGCCATGACGACCAGCGTCGCCGCGGCCACGAGGAGGCCGATGACGACCGGGTTCGTGGTGCGGGTCGTGGCGACCACGAGCCCGAGGGCCCAGGCCCACCACGCCAGGGGGTGCATCGTCGCCGCCGTCAGGAGGTGACGTCGTCGGCGTCGTCGGGCGTGGCGCGGCGGCGTGCCACGACCACGGCCGCCACCGCGAGCACGCCCAGCAGGCCGATCCCTGCGAGCAGCGGCACGGCCGGGCCCGCGGCGTCGTCGTCGGCGGCGGTCCCCGGTGCGCCCGTGTCCTCGACGGTCTCGGTGGAGGGCTCCGGCGCCGGGTCCGCGGGCCCGTCGTCCTCCGCCGTGGGCGCCGGGTCGGCAGGTGCCTCCGCGGCGACGATCGGCAGGGCCACCTCGGGTCCGGCGCTCCCGTCGCCCCAGCGCCAGCCCTCGACCGCGCCCGGGACGGTGACCGCGGTGTCGGAGCCCTCCGCGTACATCGTCCAGGTGTCCGCGCCCGGCTCGGCGTACCAGTACGACCAGTACTCGCCGGTGAACTCGGTCGGGCACGGGTCGGGCTGGCCGTCGACGGCGCAGACGAAGCCGGCGGCAGGGTCCCGGGTCTCGGTGAAGCCTGCGGCGATCAGGGCCTCGGTCCCGGTGACGCCGCCCTCGGGCGCGCACCCGGCCTCGAGGGTGCCGCCCAGGGCGGTCGCGTCCACCACGACCGTCACGCCGTCGGCGTCGGTGCACGCGCCCTCGAGGGGCGCGGCGTCCGCAGCGCCGACGACGGCAGCAGCGGTGGTGGGAGCAGCGGTGGCCGGCAGCGCGAGCAGCGCCGTGCCGGGCGCGGCCAGGACGATCGCCGTGACGGCGGCGGTTCGCAGGGGGTGGGTCGTGCGGAGCACGGATGCCTCTTTCTGAGCGGTCCGTGACGGACCCGGCACCGGCGCCCGCCCCGGTGCCCGCTCCGCGGACCGCCGGGTCGCAGCGACGACCCGGGCTCCGTCCCGTATGCCTCGACGGTAGGAGCCTCTCGCCCACGGCAGGCGTTCCGGCTCGTCGGGACGGGTCCCGACCTACGGTTGCGGGTCAGCGCCGGCATCGGACCGGCTTCCCCTGCTCGCGGGTGTGGAGTGCCGACCGGTGGTCGGCACGACTCACGCTACTCCCCACGAGGCCTGCGAGGATGCGAACGGCGCGTCGTCACCGGGACGGGCGCGAAGGAGGTCAGCGTGCGGATCTACACCAAGGCGGGCGACGACGGGAGCACGGGGCTGTTCCTGGGCAGCAGGGTCCCGAAGTCCGACGTGCTCGTCGATGCCTACGGCGACGTGGACGAGGCGGTGTCGGTGCTGGGGGTCGCCCGGTCGCTGTCCACCGACGAGCGTCTCGCCGGGATCCTCCTCGAGCGCCAGCGTGAGCTCTTCGTCGCTGCCGCGGACCTCGCGACGAACCCGGCCCACCGCGACCGCCTGCGGCCCGGGGTCTCGCAGGTCACCGAGGAGATGGTGGAGGGCGTCGAGGCCCTCATCGACACGCTGGTCGCCGAGCGGCCGCTGCGGCCGGTGTTCATCGTGCCGGGCGCCACGCCGTCCTCCGCTGCCGTGGACCACGCACGGACGGTCGTCCGCCGTGCCGAGCGGCACGTCGTGCAGGCCCACGAGGCCGGCCACGAGATCAGCCCGCTCGTCCTGCGATACCTCAACCGGCTGTCGGACCTGCTGTTCGTCGTCGCCCGCCACGCGGCGGGTGACGCGGAGGAGCCGGCGAGCCACGACTGAGGTCTAGAGTTCGCCCCCGGCAGGGGCGTGCCGCGGGGTGACGCCGGGGACGTGGCAGGTGACCGCGAGGGTGCGGAGAGGCAGGGCGGGCTGTGGCGCACGAGCTGGACCGGTGCCGGGTGTACGGCGTCGACGAGGAGGAGCTCCTCGCGGACGGATTCGTGCGGGAGCAGGACGACGACGCGCTCCTGGTCGAGGCCGAGCACTTCAGCGGACGCTGGCTCGGGGCCGGTGACCCGGTCGTGGTCCACGTCCTCAGCTCCGTGCAGGGTGAGTGCGTCTACGACGGCGCGGTGACGTGGAGCGAGGCGCGACGCATCGGCGTCGGCGGGTTGCAGCTGCGCGAACGGGTCCAGAAGCGGGCAGCCGTGCGCGTCCCGGTCGACCTGCCGCACCGGATCGCCGAGCGCGTCGTCGGGACGGTGCCGGAGCCGCTCGAGGAGCCGATGGACATCGTGGTGCTGGACGTCAGCGCCTACGGCCTGCGCTTCCGTTCCCGGCAGGAGCTCGAGCCGGGGACGCGGCTCGCGCTGACGCTCGCGGGACCCCGGCAACCTCTGGACCTGGTCCTGGAGGTCGTGCGTGTCCAGGAGCTGCGGGGCGACCACGCCCACGGGTGCCGGTTCGTCGGCACGGACGAGCGGACGACCGACGACCTCTTCTCGTTCGTGCTCGACGAGCAGCGTCGCCAGCTCGCGGAACGCCGCGACGCCCGCTGACGTTGCACGAGGACGACGGTCCTCGGCGCCCGTGGTCGCCCGGCACCGGCACGCCGGCCCTCGGCATCGGCTCCTGTGAGCCGGCGCGGACGGCGGCGTCACGGCGCCTGCGCCCGACGTATCCTGCCGGGGCCGTCGAGCCAGGTCGGCGCGGCGTGCCCGACGACGGACACACGAGGGAGGCCCCGGTGGGTGCATCGAAGCGCGAGGCGGCGGACGAGCGCCGCGAGCGGCTCGCGAAGGTCCAGGCCGAGCAGCAGCGCGCGGAGCGCCGTCGCACGCTGCTCGTCGTCGGGGTCGTCACCGCGGTCGTCCTGGCGCTGGCGGTCCCCGTCGGCATCTTCTTCGCCCGGGAGCTGCAGACCCAGAACGAGATCGAGGCTCGGGCCCAGGCCGACATCGAGGGCGTGGCGGAGTTCGAGGTGACGGCCCTGCACACCGAGGAGCCGGTCGACTACGACCTCCTGCCCCCCGCCGGCGGTGACCACCACCCCGTGTGGCAGAACTGCGGCTTCTACGACGCACCGGTCGTCGACGAGCACGCCGTCCACTCGCTCGAGCACGGTGCCGTGTGGATCACCTACGACCCGGAGCTCGAGGCCGCTCAGGTGGACCGCCTGCGCGAGCTGAGCACGGCGAACCCGTACCTCCTCGTGAGCCCGTTCGAGGGCATGGACAGCCCGCTCACGCTCAGCGCCTGGGGCGTCCAGCTCCAGGTCGACTCGGTCGACGACGAGCGTCTCGAGCCCTTCCTGGTCAAGTACATCCAGGGCCCGCAGACGCCCGAGCCCGGCGCCTCCTGCTTCGGCGGGGTCGGGGCGTGACGACGGCCGCCCCGGGAGCGGGGCGGCGCACCGTCCCCGTCGCGGCGGCGGTGGTCCTCACGGGCGTCATCGGTGCCCTGCTCGGGGCGCTCGTGGCCGGCCTGCTGCTGCGCCCGTCAGCGCCGGCCGCGACGTCGGTCGACGCGGGGTTCGCCCGCGAGATGCAGGTGCACCACGGCCAGGCCGTCCAGATGGCGGTGCTCGTCCGCGAGCGCAGCGACGACCCCGCCGTCCGGTCCCTCGCGCTGGACATCCTGCTGACCCAGCAGAACCAGCAGGGTCAGATGGCGGGGTGGCTCCAGGTGTGGGGGCTCTCCCAGACGGCGGCGGGTCCGCCCATGCAGTGGATGGCGGACCACTCCGCCCACGGCGGCGGGGCTGACGGCACGGAGCCGCCGACGCAGATGCCCGGCCTGGTGACGCCGGAGCAGCTCCAGCGGCTCGAGGAGGCGGATGGACCCGAGGCCGACCGCCTCTTCCTCGCGCTCATGATCCCGCACCACGAGGGCGGCGTGGAGATGGCGGAGTACGCGGCGACCGAGGCGACGACCCCTGCCGTCCGGCGGCTGGCGTCCTCGATCGTCGCCGCCCAGGAGGCTGAGATCCTCCTGCTGGAGGACATGCTCGCCGAGCGGGGAGGGGCGCCCGCGGACCTGTGACCCGATCGGTCGCATCCGTGCGGGTCACGTCGGCGCGGGTCAGGCGTCGTCGTCGGTGCCGACCTCGCGCCGACCTCGCGCCGACGGCAGCGCCGCGCCCGGGCAGGCTCAGCGGGCAGCGATCAGCGGTGGCGTGGCTTGCGCGGCCGATCGTCCGGCCGGCCCGCGAGCTCGGCACCGCGCGCCGGACGGTCCTGGCCGCGCCCCGGCACCGTCCGGCCGGCGTGCTTGCGGTCTCCCGCCCGACGCGGCGTCCGGGGCTCGTGGTGGTGCGTCCCGGGGTGGGAGGTCGCGGCCGCAGCCGAGCGCCCCGGCCGGCCCTCGTCGACGCGGATCCGCAGGGGCTGACCGGCGACACGCGCAGCGGCGATGCGCCGGAGGGTCTCCTCGCCCAGCGCCGCGCTGATCTCCACGAGCGTGAAGCCGGAGAAGATGTCGATCTTCCCGATGTCGCGACCGGTCAGACCACCCTCGCCGGTGAGGGCGCCGACGACGGCCTCGGGACGGACCCCGTGCCGGTGCCCGACCGCCAGGCGGTAGCGGGTGCCGGCGTCGGGCGCGAAGTCGGCCTGGACGACCTCAGGCTCCTCCTCGACGGTCGTGCGGTCGTCGCCGACGGCGAGCGCCGCCAGCGCCGCAGCCACGTCGAGCAGGTCCATGCCGGACTCCTCGACGTGCGCCTGGAGCGCGGTGCGGTACAGCTCGGTGCGGCCCGCCTCGTGGCGCTCGGGCGTCCGGGCGAGGAGGCGCTCGATGCGGTGCCGCGAGACGTCCGCCGGCGTGGGGAGCGTGACCTCCTCCAGGCGCTGCCGGGTGGTCCGCTCGATGGCGCGGAGCTTGTGGCGCTCCTTCGGGGTGACGAAGGTCACCGCCCGGCCCTCCCGGCCCGCGCGGCCGGTCCGGCCGATCCGGTGCACGTACGCCTCGGGCTCCCCGGGGACGTCGAAGTTGACCACGAGCCCGACGCGCTCGACGTCCAGGCCCCGCGCGGCGACGTCCGTCGCCACGAGCGTGTCCAGCGCACCGCTGCGGAGGCGGTCGATGATCTTCTCGCGGTCCTTCTGGGCGACGTCGCCAGAGATCGTGGCCGCGGACAGGCCGCGGGCGACGAGCGCGAGCCCGACCTCCTCCGCGGCGCTGCGCGTCCGGGTGAAGACGATCGACGCGCCCGCGTCGGCCGTGGCCAGCACGCGCGCCAGGGCGCCGATCTTGTGGCGGTAGGGCACCACGGCGTAGGTCTGCTGGACGGCGGTGACGGTCGAGGCCTGGCGGTCCACGGCCACGCGGACCGGGTCGACGAGGTGCTGCGACGCGACGGCGACGATCGCCGGGGGCATCGTCGCCGAGAACAGCGCGACCTGGCGGCGCTGCGGGGCGGCGCCGAAGATGCGCTCGACGTCCTCGGCGAAGCCCATGCGCAGCATCTCGTCCGCCTCGTCCAGGACGAGCATCCGGACGGCGTCGAGGGTCAGCGTGCCGCGGTCCAGGTGGTCCATGACGCGTCCTGGCGTCCCGACGACGACCTGGGCGCCGCCCGCCAGGGCGCGCTGCTGCGGCAGGAACGGGGCGCCCCCGTACACGGCGACCACCCGCACGCCGGGGGTACGGCGCGCGAAGCCGGTGAGCGCCTCGGCCACCTGCTGGGCGAGCTCGCGCGTCGGCGCCAGGACCAGCGCCTGCACGGCCGGCGTCGCAGGGTCGACGGCCGCGAGGAGGGGCAGGCCGAACGCGGCCGTCTTGCCCGTGCCGGTCTGCGCGACCCCGGTGACGTCCCGGCCCGCCAGCAGCGTCGGGATGACGGCCGCCTGGATGGGCGTGGGCCGGGTGAAGCCGAGGTCGAGCACTGCCTGCAGGAGCGTGTCCGGCAGGCCGAGGTCGACGAGGTCGGGGAGCCGCTCGCCGGAGTCCGTCGAGGCGTCCGGGGCGTCGGCCGAGGCGGCCGTCTCGTGCTGGAGGGGCGAAGGCATGAAGGGATCCGGTTCCGGTCGTGGGGGGCGGAGCGCCGGGCACGACGCGAGCGTCTCAGTCTACGGGG
>NZ_CAMPHH010000108.1 GCF_946885855.1 uncultured Actinotalea sp.
CCCCAGGTCACAGAGTTACGAACGCCCGCGTGCCGCCAAGCTGACCCAACTCAGGCCGAATCCGTGCCGCTGCCGCGAATCCGTGCGGACAATGGCACGGGTTCGGCGCGAGGGCACGGTTTCGACGCAAGGGCACGCGTTCGGCGCGACGAGGGGCCGCCGACGGAAGGGCACGCTCTCCGCGCGCCCGGGGCGGAAGGGTGCGGGGAACCGGGGAAAGGCGTCGGCAGCGAGGCGGACGCCGCGTGCGGTCAGTCGGTCGCGGGGGCGTCCGTGCCGCGGCCGGCCGGCGCGCCGCGCTCCTGCGCCTCGAGGCGCGCGACCGCCTGGCGCTCCCGCCGGTCGGCGTGGATGACGGCGCGCATGACGAACCAGAACACCAGGCCCACCCCGATCGAGGGGAGGAGCGCCGCGACCACCTGCCACAGACCGTCCACAGGTCGATGGTACGTCGGCGGCGCGGCCGCTCCCGACCGGCCCCCCGGCTGTGCTCAGGCCGGCTCAGGCCGGCTCAGGCCGGCTCAGGCCAGCGGCTTGACCAGTGGGAAGAGGATCGTCTCGCGGATGCCCAGGCCGGTCAGCGCCATGAGGAGCCGGTCGATCCCCAGCCCCAGGCCGCCGGCGGGGGGCATGGCGTGCTCCATGGCGGTGAGGAAGTCCTCGTCCAGCGGCATGGCCTCGTCGTCGCCGACGGCGGCCAGACGGGCCTGGGCCTCGAAGCGCCGGCGCTGGATGACGGGGTCGACGAGCTCGGAGTACGCCGTCGCCAGCTCGAATCCGCGCACGTACAGGTCCCACTTCTCGACCGCGCCGGGGATGCTGCGGTGGTCGCGCGTCAGCGGGCTCGTCTCGACCGGGAAGTCGCGCACGAACGTCGGCGCGTACAGGCCGTCGCCCACGTGGTGCTCCCACAGCTCCTCGACCAGCTTGCCGTGATTCATCTTCTTCGGGTCGATCTGGAGGTCGAAACGTTCCACCAGGGACATGAGGTGCTCGACCGACGTCCGGGGCGTGATCTCCTCACCGAGCGCCTGCGACAACGAGTCGTACAGGCTGAGCGACGCCCATTCCCCGCCGAGGTCGTACTCCTGGCCGTCGGGCAGGACGACCGTCGTGGTGCCGAGGGCGTCCATCGCGGCGGTCTGCACGAGGTCCTGGGTGAGCGCCGCCATCGTGTCGTAGTCGCCGTAGGCCTCGTACGCCTCGAGCATCGCGAACTCGGGCGAGTGCGTGGAGTCGGCACCCTCGTTCCGGAAATTGCGGTTGATCTCGAAGACGCGCTCCACCCCACCGACGACGGCGCGCTTGAGGAACAGCTCGGGCGCGATGCGCAGGAACAGCTCCATGTCGAAGGCATTCATGTGCGTGGTGAAAGGCCGCGCACTCGCGCCACCGTGCTGGGTCTGGAGCATCGGGGTCTCGACCTCGACGTAGCCGCGGCGGTGGAAGTTGTCCCGCAAGGAGCGCACGACCGCAGCGCGCAGCCGCACCGCGTCCCGCGCCTGCGGGCGGACGATGAGGTCGACGTACCGCTGGCGGACCCGCGCCTCCTCCGAGAGCTCCTTGTGCAGGACGGGCAGCGGTCGCAGCGCCTTGGCCGCGAGCCGCCACTCGTCGGCGAAGACGCTCAGCTCACCGCGCCGGGAGGAGATGACGCGGCCACGCGCGAAGAGGTGGTCGCCGAGGTCGACGTCGGCCTTGAACGCATCGAGGGACTCCTCGCCGACGACGGCCTGGCTCAGCATGAGCTGGAGCCGGTGGCCCTCTCCGTCCTGGATCGTCGCGAAGCAGAGCTTGCCGGTGTTCCGCAGGTACATCACCCGCCCGGCCACCCCGACGACGGCGTCCGTCTCCTGCCCGGCCTCCAGGTCGCCGTGCTCGGCACGGACCTGGGCGACGGTGTGCGTGACCGGGACGCCGACCGGGAAGGCCTCGCGCCCCTCGGCGAGCATCCGCTCGCGCTTCTCGCGCCGGACGCGCATCTGCTCCGGGAGGTCGTCCTCCGCCTGGACGGTGGTGTTCTCGGTCGTGGTCACCGCGCGAGTTTACCGGCGGGCCGCCGGGCGCCCCGGGGGGCGGACGCGACCGACCCCCGGGCTGACGGCACGGCTCAGGCGTCCCGCTCCACGAGGTCCAGGGCGACGTCGAGGATCGGCGAGGAGTGGGTCAGGGCGCCGACGGACAGGTAGTCCACCCCGGTCGCGGCGACCTCGGCGGCCCGGTCGAGCGTGAGGTTTCCGGTCGCCTCGAGCTCGACCCGGTCCCCGCCGGCGCGCGCTCGGACCGCCGCCACCACCTCGTGCAGGACCTGCGGGGGCATGTTGTCCAGCAGGAGGAAGTCGGCACCGACGTCGAGCGCCTCGAGCGCCTGCTCGACCGTGTCCGCCTCGACCTGGATCGCCACGTCCGGGAACCGCCGGCGGACCGCCTCGACCGCGCCGGCGACCGAGCCGGCCGCCACGACGTGGTTGTCCTTGACCATCGCGACGTCGTAGAGGCCCATCCGCTTGTTCGTGCCGCCGCCGCACCGGACCGCGTACTTCTCCAGCTCCCGCAGGCCCGGCGTCGTCTTGCGCGTGTCGAGCACCTGCGCGCCGGTCCCGGCGAGGGCCTGCGCCCAGCGGTGCGTGTGGGTGGCGACGCCCGAGGCCCGGCTGACCAGGTTGAGCAGGGTCCGCTCCCCGACGAGGAGCACCTGCACCGGGCCGCGCAGGACGGCGAGGACGTCGCCGCGGGCGACCCGGGCGCCGTCGTCGACGCGGGGCTCCACCTCGGGGACCGGCAGCCCGAGGCGGTCCGCGACCTGCTCGAGCACCTCGGCGACGACGGGCAGGCCGGCGACGACCCCGTCGGCGCGGGCGACGAGGTGGGCCGTGCCCGTCTCCTCCGGGTCGACCGTGGCCTGCGTCGTGACGTCCCGGCCGGGGGCGGGTCCCAGGTCCTCGTCCAGGGCTACCCGGACGGTGCGGCGCGTCCAGTCGGGGTCCAGACCCGTGCGGTCCGGCGGGGCAGCGGGGGCGGAGGTCGGGGTGTCCACGCCCACACGGTAGAGAGGGGTTCCCGACCTATACCCCTGGGGGTATAGTCGTGCCAGTATCCGCAACCCGCCCCGGAAGGACCCCCATGCCCGGCTTCCTCGACCGCCTGCTGCGCCGCGACCCCGACGCCCTCCCGAAGAGCGTCCGGGTCGACCAGGCCCTCGACCTCCTCGAGACGGGCGCCGTGCTCGTCGACGTCCGCGAGAAGGACGAGTGGCGCACCGGCCACGCCCCGCAGGCGCGGCACATCCCGCTCGGGCGGCTGGAGGCCGAGGCCCGCCGGCTGCCGAAGGAGACCCCGGTCGTCGTCATGTGCGCGTCCGGGATGCGGTCGCGCGGCGCCGCCGCACAGCTGCGTGCGGCGGGGTACCGTGCGACCAGCCTGTCCGGCGGGCTCGCCACGTGGCGGACGGCCGGAGGGCGGGTGACGAGATGACGGAGGACGCTTCGATGCAGCTGGACCCGGAGGACATGACCGCGGTGATCAACCGGCTGCGCCGCGCCAACGGACAGCTCAACGGCGTCATCAAGATGCTCGAGTCGGGCGCGGACTGCGCCGACGTCGTCACCCAGCTCTCGGCCGCCTCCAAGGCGCTGGACCGCGCCGGGTTCGCCATCATCGCGACCGGCCTGGAGCAGTGCCTCCTCGAGGGCGGCGAGGTCGCCGAGGTCAACCGGGCCAAGCTGCAGAAGCTCTTCCTCTCGCTCGCCTGACGTGGACCGCTCGGCCTGGGACGAGCGCTACCGGGCGGGCGACCCGTGGGGCAGCGCGCCCAACATCTTCGTGCGCGAGGTGGCCGAGGCGCTGCCGCCCGGCCGCGCGCTCGACGTCGCCGCGGGGGACGGCCGGCACGCCCTGTGGCTGGCCCAGCGGGACTGGAGCGTGGACGCCGTGGACTTCTCGGCCGTGGCCGTGGAGCGCGGCCGACGGCGCGCGGAGGAGCTCGGCGTCGCCGACCGGGCACGCTGGCACGTCGGGGACGTGGTCCGGGAGCCGCTGCCGGAGGGACCGTTCGACCTCGTCGTCGTCGCCTACCTCCAGCTCGGCGCGGTCGACCTCCGCACGGCCGTGGCCGCGGCGTGCCGCCGCCTGGCGCCGGGCGGCACCGCCGTGCTCGTGGGCCATGACCTCAGCAACCTCGACCGGGGCGTCGGCGGCCCGCAGGAACCGGCCGTGCTCTGGGCCGCCGACGACGTCGCCGCGGCGGCCCGCGCGGTCGGGCTCGCCGTGAGGTCGGCGGGCGTCCGCGAGCGCGCCGTCCCGGCCGTCGACCCCGCCGACGCCACCGTCCGAGCCGCGCGTGACACCGTCGTGATCGCGCGCCGCGCGTCGTGACACCCTGCCCACCGATCTCCCGGCCGATACCCCCTGGGGTATGCTGACCCGGGCTGCCCGACGACGTGCGCGCCCACCCGAGCCCCTTCCCCACGGAGGACCAGTCATGCGGATCGTCATCGTCGGCGGCGTCGCGGGCGGCATGAGCGCCGCGGCGCGCGCCCGGCGACTCAGCGAGGACGCGGAGATCGTCGTGCTCGAGCGCGGCGAGCTCGTCTCCTTCGCCAACTGCGGCCTGCCGTACCACGTGGGCGACGAGATCCCTGATCGCTCGGCCCTCCTCCTGCAGACCCCGGAGTCCCTGGCCGCGGCGCTGCGGCTCGACGTCCGGGTGCGCCACGACGTGACCGCGATCGACCGCGAACGTCGCCAGGTCCACGTGCGACGGCTCCGCGGCGCCGTGGACGCCCCCGGCGCCGTTGCGGCGGCCCCCGGAGCGCTCACCCTCGACTACGACGCCCTCGTCCTCGCCCCCGGCGCGGTCGCGATCCGCCCGCCGATCGAGGGCCTCGACCTGCCCCAGGTGCAGACGCTGCGCACCGTGCCGGACGCCGACCGCGTCCGCGCGCTCGTGGCCGGTGGCGCCCGCCGTGCGGTCGTCCTCGGTGCCGGGTTCATCGGCCTCGAGGCGGCCGAGGCGCTGCGGCAGCGCGGGCTCGAGGTCGACCTCGTCGACCTCGCGCCGCACGTCCTGCCGCCCCTGGGCCCGGAGCTGGCCAGCCTGCTCGACGCCGAGCTGCACGCGCACGGCGTGCGGACCCACGTCGGCGTCGCCGTGGAGGCGGTCCTGCCGGGCGCCGGCTCCCGCGCCACCTCCGACGTCGACGGGACAAGCGGGCCGGACGCCACGAGCGCCGTCGTCGTCCGCCTCTCCGACGGCACCACCCTGCCGGCGGACGTCGTCGTCCTGTCCGTGGGCGTCCGCCCGGACAGCCGCCTCGCGGAGGCGGCGGGCCTCGAGCTCGGTCCCGGTGGCGCGATCCTCGTGGACGACGCGCAGCGCACCTGTGACCCGCACATCTGGGCGGTCGGCGACGCGACCGCCGTGCGGCACGGTGTCACGGGCGCCGTCGGACCGGTCCCGCTCGCCGGCCCGGCCAACCGCGCCGGCCGCCGCGCGGCGGACGCGATCCTCGGCCGCCTGACCGACGCGACCCGGGTGCGGCCGGTGCTCGGCACCGCCGTCGTCCGCGTCTTCGGCCTGACGGCGGCCGTCACCGGGGCGGGGCACGACGCCCTGGAGCGCGCGGGCATCGAGCACCACGTCGTGCACGTCCACCCCGGCCACCACGCGGGGTACTTCCCCGGCGCGCAGCAGCTCCACCTGACCCTGACGTTCGCCCCGGACGGACGCCTCCTCGGGGCGCAGGCCGTGGGCCGGGCGGGCGTCGAGAAGCGCATCGACGTCCTGGCCACGGCGCTGGCGGCCGGCATGACGGTGGACGACGTCGCCGAGCTCGAGCTCTCCTACGCCCCGCCGTACGGCTCCGCCAAGGACCCGGTGAACATGGCCGGCTTCGTCGCCCAGAACCTCCTCGCCGGCACCCTGCGCCTGTGGTACCCGCGGGACCTCGACGCCGTCCTGGACGGCGCGCTCGTCCTCGACGTGCGGACGCCCGCGGAGTTCCGGGACGGGCACCTGCCCGGAGCCCTCAACGTGCCGCACACCGAGCTGCGCGACCGCCTCGACGAGGTGCGCGGCGCTGCCGGCGGGCGACCGGTCCGCGTGCACTGCCAGAGCGGGTTCCGGTCCTACCTGGCGCACCGCGTGCTCGACCACGCCGGCCTGGACAGCGCGATGCTGTCCGGCGGCATGCTCACGCTGCGCGCGGCGGCGCCGGACCTGGTCCTCGAGCAGGGCTGACGCCGGCGGACCCGGCTCGGGCAGGCACGGCGGAGCCGGTCAGGCCGAGGGTGCGGGCGCCACCGCGGACTCAGTCGAAGGGCCCCGCGAGGTGCACCGCACCGTCGGCCCAGGCCAGCGCGCCGTCCGGGTCGAGCGCGCCGACCTGACGGCGGGACCACACGGCGTCGTCGCGAGCCGGGAAGTCCTCCCGGAAGTGCCCGCCGCGCGACTCCGTGCGGCGCGCCGCGGCCGCGGTGAGCAGCGCGGCGACCTGGTGGAGGTTGGTCGTCTCCCACTCGGCGACCTGCGGCGCGGCCACCACCCCAGGGACGACGTCGGCGCGCGTCGGGATCGCGGCGAGGCCCTGGGCGGCCGCGGCGAGCGCCGGCGCGTTGCGGATGACGCCCGGCCCGGCCTGGGCCAGGCGCTGCACGCGCGACCGCACGGTCGCGGCGACCAGCGCCGGCTCGCCGGGCCGCGGGACCGGGTCCAGCTGGGGCACCTCGCCCACGTGCCGGACGATCCGCTCCGCGGCGCGGTGACCGAAGACGACGCCCTCGAGCAGCGAGTTCGACGCCAGCCGGTTCGCGCCGTGCACCCCGGTGCAGGCCACCTCCCCCGCCGCGTACAGGCCCGGCACGGTCGTGCGGCCGTCGAGGTCGGTGAGCACGCCGCCGGAGTGGTAGTGCTGCGCCGGGGCGACGGGCACGAGGTCCGTGGTCAGGTCGATGCCCTCGGCGAGCAGCCGCTCGTGGATGGTCGGGAACCGGTGCCGCAGGAAGTCGGCGCCGAGGTGCCGGGCGTCGAGGAAGACGTGGTCCGAGCCCGTCTCCGCCATCCGCCGCACGATCGCGTGCGCGACGACGTCCCGCGGCGCGAGCTCGGCCTGCGGGTGGACCGCCGGCATGAACCGGACGCCGTCGGTGTCCAGCAGGAGCGCGCCCTCCCCGCGCACGGCCTCGGACACCAGGGGCAGCTGGCCCTTCACGCCGGCCCCGAGCCACAGAACGGTGGGGTGGAACTGGACGAACTCGACGTCGGCGACCGCCGCGCCGGCGCGCAGGGCCGCGGCGAGGCCGTCGCCGGTGGCCTGCGCGGGGTTGGTCGAGGAGGCGTAGACCTGGCCGATGCCGCCGGTCGCGAGGACGACGGCCCGACCGAGCGCCGCCCCGACGCCGTCGCGCGAGCCCGCGCCGATGACGTGGAGGGTCACGCCGCACGCCGGGCCGGGGCGTCCGTCGCCGTCCGGCGCGGCGTTGAGCACGTCGAGGACGAGCGCGTGCTCGATGACCTCGATCCCCGGGTCGGAGCGGACGGCCTCGAGCTGCGCCACGAGCGCGCGGGAGATCTCCGCCCCCGTCGCGTCACCCCCGGCGTGCGCGATGCGGTCCGCGCCGTGCCCGCCCTCGCGGGTCAGCGCGATGCGCCCGTCGGCGTCGGTGTCGAAGCGCGTGCCCGCCGCGACGAGCTCCCGCACGCGGACGGGCCCCTCCTCGACGAGGACGTCGACCGCGGCGGGGTCGCACAGGCCCACGCCCGCCGTCAGGGTGTCCGCGCGGTGCGCGGCCGGCGAGTCCTCCGGGTCCAGGGCCGCCGCGATGCCGCCCTGCGCCCACACCGTCGAGCCGGAGGCGAGCTGACCCTTCGTCACGAGGAGCACGCGGTCCACGCGACGGCGCAGCCGCAGCGCCGCGGTGAGCCCGGCGATCCCGGAGCCGACGACGACGACATCGGCGCGGGCGGTCCAGCCCGCCGCGGGCGCCGCGAGCGTCCGCGCGAGCCTCACCGCGCACCCCACGGGAGCGCGGCGGTCCGCAGCGGCGCCCCGTGCCCTGCGCCCGCTTCGCCCCCGACGCCCTCGACGACGGCGCCCGGGTCGGCCCCGAGCGCGACCATGCGGTTCGCCGCGTCCACGTGCACGACCCGCGGGGCGTAGGTGCGCGCCTGCGCGTCCGGCAGCTGCCCGTAGGCGATGAGGATGACGACGTCGCCCGGGTGCACCAGGTGCGCGGCGGCGCCGTTGACGCAGACGACGCCCGAGCCGCGCTCGCCCGCGAGCGCGTAGGTGGTCAGGCGCGCGCCGTTCGTCACGTCGACGACGTCGACCTGCTCGCCCGGCAGGACGTCGGCCGCCTCGAGCAGGCCGAGGTCCACCGTCACCGACCCGACGTAGTGCAGGTCCGCCGCCGTCACCGTCGCCCGGTGGATCTTGCCGGTCATCATCGTGCGCAGCCGACCGCCTCCCGCCGGTGCCGTCCGTCCGTCCGTCATGCCCTCTCCCCCGCTCCCCCGGCGCCGTCGGCACCGTCCGCCCGCGTCCCGTCCGGTCGGTCGGGGCCGCGCCTGCCGGCCGGCCGCAGGACGACGTTGTCGATGAGCCGCGTCGTGCCCACGCGGGCGGCGACGGCCAGGACCGCCTCGCCGTCGTGGTCGTCCGGCACGTCCGTCGCGTCCCGCGGGTCCACGAGCGCGACGTAGTCCACCACGACACCCGCCTCCCCCTCGAGCACCCGACAGGCCGCTGCCAGCACGCCGTGCGCGCCGGTCCCGGTCGCGACGGCCTGCTCCGCGGCCCGCAGGGACCGCGACAGCGCGAGCGCGCGGGTCCGCTCCTCCGGGGACAGGTAGGCGTTGCGGGAGGACAGCGCGAGGCCGTCGGCGTCGCGCTCCGTCGGCCCGGCCACCACCTCGACCGGCACGTCCAGGTCCTCGACCATCCGCCGGACCGCCATGAGCTGCTGCGCGTCCTTCTGCCCGAACACGGCGACGTCAGGGCGCACGAGGTGCAGGAGCTTGAGCACGACCGTGAGCACGCCGTCGAAGTGGCCGGGCCGGTGCGCGCCCTCGAGCCGCTCGCCGAGGCTCCCCGCGCTGACCCGGACGACCGGCTCACCGCCGGGGTAGACCTCCTCCACGCCCGGGGCGAAGACGACGTCGGCGCCCTCCCCGGCCAGCAGCGCGAGGTCCCGCTCGAGGTCGCGCGGGTAGCGCGACAGGTCCTCGGCGGGACCGAACTGGAGCGGGTTGACGAAGATCGTGACGACCACCTGGTCGGCGCGGGTGCGGGCGAGCCGCACGAGCGCGAGGTGCCCCTCGTGCAGGGCGCCCATCGTCATGACGACGGCCCGCCGCGGGCGTCGGTCCGCGGGGTCGGGGCTGGTCCGGTGCGGGGCCGCCAGGACGGCGTCGAGCTCGGCGCGCGTGCGGACGAGCACGGGCGCCGACACGTGCCGGGTCATGCGGGGGCCTCCTCGGGACCGTCGTGGTCGGGACCGTCGTGGTCGCCGTGGTCGCGGTCGGGACCGTCGTGGTCGCCGTGGTCGTGGTGGACGTCGACGTCGCGCGCCGCGGGAGGCCTCGGCTCGGCGAGAGCATCCAGCAGCCGGGCGGCCTGGCCCGTCGTGATCCGGTGGCCCGTCAGCGCGCGGCCGGTCGCGGCCCGGGCGAGCGCCCGGTAGGTGGGCGGCAGGTCGGCGGTGCCCGGGTCGCGACCAGCCAGCGCGGCGAGCTCGCGCAGGTGGGCGGCCACCGTCCCGGCGTCGCCCCGGACGACGGGGCCGGTGAGGGTCGAGACACCGCTCGAGCCCACGGCCGTCCCGTCCCCGGCCGTCCCCGCGCCCCGGACGGCGCCGTCCAGCGCCGCCGACAGGAGGGGGCCGAGCACGCGGTCCGGCGCGTCCACGCCGGCTGCCGCGAGCGCCTGCGCCGCCTGGGCGACGAGCACGACGAGGTGGTTGGCGCCGTGCGCGAGGGCCGCGTGGTACAGCGGGCGCAGCTCCTCCGCGACGACGACCGGTTCCCCGCCGATCTCCACCACGAGGGCCTGCCCGATCGGCAGGACGGGCGAGGGTGCCGTCACGGCGAACGTGCAGCCGACCAGTCGCCCCAGGTCCAGCGACGTGCCCGTGAAGGTCATCGCGGGGTGCAGGGCGAGGGGGATCGCGCCGGCGGCACGCGCCGGGGCCAGCACCGCGGTCCCCAGCGCGCCGGCGGTGTGGACGACGATCTGCCCGGGCTGCCACGCCCCGAGGGCCGCCAGACCCGCGACCAGGTCCGCGAGGGCGTCGTCGGGCACGGTGAGCAGGACGAGCTCGGCGCGCTCGACGACCTGCTGCACCTCGAGGTGCTCCACCCCCGGCAGCAGGGTCGCGATGCGCTCGCGGCTCTCCGCCGAGATGCCGCTCGCGCCGACGACGGCGTGGCCCGCCGCGCGCAGGGCGCTGCCGAGCACGGCACCGACGCGTCCCGCACCGACGACGCCCACGCCGAGCCGGCCGGGGGCGGTCGACGCGCTCACGACGGCGGGACCGGCGGCGCCGGCGGGTGCTGGGCACCGGGC
>NZ_CAMPHH010000109.1 GCF_946885855.1 uncultured Actinotalea sp.
GGGCGAGCGAGCATGAGACCGATTCTCATGAACAATGAGAACCATTGTCAAGTGATCGGCTGCGCCCCGGTGCGGCGGGCCGCCCGGCCTGCGTCCGGGCGCTAGCCTGGGGCGTTCGCCGCACCGTCCCGTCCGCGCGAGCCACGCACGGACCCGCACAGACCCCAGGAGCTGACCGTGGCCGCCACGCCGTCCCGTCTCGATGCCGTCACCAACCTCGCCAAGCGCCGCGGGTTCGTGTTCCCGTCGGGCGAGATCTACGGAGGCACCCGATCGGCCTGGGACTACGGGCCCCTCGGCGTGGAGCTCAAGGAGAACATCAAGCGGCAGTGGTGGAAGGCGATGGTGAGCGGCCGCGACGACATCGTCGGCCTCGACTCCTCCGTCATCCTGCCGCGCCAGGTCTGGGTCGCCTCCGGCCACGTGGGCGTCTTCACCGACCCGCTGACCGAGTGCCTGAGCTGCCACAAGCGGTTCCGCGAGGACCAGCTCGTCGAGGAGTACGAGGAGAAGAAGGGCCGCTCGGTCGAGAACGGCCTGGCGGACATCCCGTGCCCCAACTGCGGCACGCGCGGGCAGTGGACCGAGCCGCGCGACTTCAACATGATGCTCAAGACCTACCTCGGCCCGGTCGAGGACGAGTCCGGGCTGCACTACCTGCGCCCGGAGACCGCCCAGGGCATCTTCGTCAACTTCGCGAACGTCATGTCGAGCGCGCGCAAGAAGCCGCCGTTCGGCATCGGCCAGATCGGCAAGTCGTTCCGCAACGAGATCACGCCGGGCAACTTCATCTTCCGCACGCGCGAGTTCGAGCAGATGGAGATGGAGTTCTTCGTCGAGCCGGGCACGGACGCGCAGTGGCACCAGTACTGGATCGACACCCGCACCGACTGGTACGTCGACCTCGGCATCGCCCGGGACAACCTGCGGCTGTACGAGCACCCCCAGGAGAAGCTCTCCCACTACTCGACCCGCACCGTCGACATCGAGTACCGGTTCGGCTTCAGCGGGTCCGAGTGGGGCGAGCTCGAGGGCATCGCCAACCGCACCGACTTCGACCTGCGGACCCACAGCGAGCACTCCGGCCAGGACCTGTCCTACTTCGACCAGCAGAAGAACGAGCGCTGGGTGCCGTACGTCATCGAGCCGGCAGCCGGCCTGACGCGCTCGCTCATGGCGTTCCTCATCGAGGCGTACGCGGAGGACGAGGCGCCGAACACCAAGGGCGGGGTCGACAAGCGCACCGTCCTGCGGCTGGACCCCCGGCTCGCCCCGGTCAAGGCCGCGGTGCTCCCGCTGTCCCGCCACGAGGACCTGTCGCCGGTCGCACGCGACCTCGCCGCGGAGCTGCGCCGGCTGTGGAACGTCGAGTTCGACGACGCGGGTGCGATCGGGCGCCGCTACCGCCGCCAGGACGAGATCGGCACGCCGTTCTGCATCACGGTCGACTTCGACTCCCTGGAGGACCAGGCGGTGACGATCCGCACGCGGGACACGATGAGCCAGGAGCGCGTGAGCCTGGACCAGGTCACCGCGTACCTGGGCGCGAGGCTCGTCGGGGCGTGACCGGACCCGCCGGTCGGGTGGACGGCGCCGACGGCGGGCCGGAGGCCGGTGCGCGAGGCGGTCGGCAGGGCGGCCCGCACGACGGTCCGCACGATCGGTCGCAGCGGGCCGTCGCGGGCCATGGGCACGGGGTCGCGCCGCGCGCGAGCACGCGCGTGCGGTGGGTCCTCGCGCTGTGCCTGCTGCCCGTGGTGGTGCTGACCGCGCTCGGCCTCGTCACCCTGTGGCCGTCCGCGGACCAGCGCCCCGAGCGGGTCCCGACGGCGGCGGAGGGCTCGTCCTACCTGCAGGCGGACGTCCTGCGCGTCCTGCCCGAGGCCCGGCTCCTCGAGGTCGACGTCGACGGGCGCGGCTTCGCGCTCGCGCAGGTCCCGCCGGAGGCGCTCGCGGCGGGCGTCGCCGAGGGCGACCGCGTGCTGCTGCTGACGATCGACGCCGAGGAGGTGCCGCTCGTCTGGGTGGACTTCGTGCGGGACGCGCCGATCGGCCTCCTCGCAGCGGCGTACGCGGTGCTGGTCGTGCTCGTCGCGCGCTGGCGCGGGATCGCCGCGATCGTCGGGCTCGTCGTGTCGCTCGGCCTCATCGCCCAGTTCACGCTGCCGGCGCTCCTGGCGGGCCAGCCGCCGCTGCTGGTCGCCCTGGTGACGGCGTCCGCGGCGCTGTTCGCGACGCTCTACCTCGCGCACGGTCTCAACGCCCGGACGACGACGGCGCTGCTCGGCACGGTCCTCGGCGTCGCCCTCACCGCGGTGCTCGCCACCTGGTCGACCGAGGCCGCCGTGCTCACGGGCCTGACGAGCGAGGACGCGCTCCTGCTCCCGGGGCTCGCGCCCGACGTGGACATGCGGGGCGTGGTGCTCTGCGGGATCATCCTCGCCGGGCTCGGCGTGCTCAACGACGTCACCATCACCCAGGCCTCAGCGGTCTGGGAGCTGCGGGCGACCGCCCCCTGGCTGGGGCGCTGGGAGCTCTTCCGGCGGGGGATGCGCATCGGCCGCGACCACATCGCCTCGACGGTCTACACGATCGCCTTCGCGTACGTCGGGGCGGCCCTGCCGATCATGCTGCTCATCAGCCTCTACGACCAGCCGCTCACCCGGACGCTCACGGCGGGGGAGATCGCGGAGGAGGTGGTGCGCACGCTGGTCGGCTCCATCGGCCTCGTCGCGGCGATCCCGCTCACCACCGCGATCGCCGCGCTCGTCGTGACCGCGGGGGCCGTGACGGTCGGGTCCGGGCAGCCGGTCACGCGTGGGCGCCCGCGTGGCCCGCGCCCTCGTCGCGCACCCGACGCGCCGGCAGACGCGTGACCACGGCGGCGGCGATCGCCGTCGTCAGCGGGATGGCCAGGACGAGGCCGATGGAGCCGACGAGGGTCCGCGCGACCTCCTGCGCGAACTCGCCGCTGCCGATCGTCAGGGACCACGGCAGCTGGTACACCTCGAGCAGCAGCAGGACGGGCAGCGCGGCGCCCGCGTAGGCGAACGCGATCGTGTAGACCGTCGAGGCGATGTGCTCCCGCCCGATGCGCATGCCGCCGCGGAACAGCGAGCGCCGGGTCGACGCCGGGTCGGCGGCGCGCAGCTCCCACACGGCCGACGCCTGCGTGATCGTCACGTCGTTGAGCACGCCGAGCCCGGCCAGCACCACGCCGCACAGGAACAGCCCGCGCAGCTGGCTGCCGTCGAGCTGGCCCGTCAGCTGCGCGAGGCGGTACTCGTCCTCGCTGGTCACGCCCGTGAGGCGGGCGGCGTTCGCGGCCAGCACCCCGAGCCCCGCCGTCACGCCGAGCCCCGCGAAGGTGCCCAGGAGCGCCGTCGTCGTCCGCAGGGAGAAGCCGTGCGCGAGGTAGAGGACGACGAACATGATCGCCGCACTGCCCGCGAGCCCCACGGCGAGCGGGTCCCTGCCCTCCAGGAGCGCCGGCAGCATGAACACGGCCACGACCGCGAAGGCGAGGGCCAGGCCGACGATCGCCCGCAGCCCGCGCAGTCCCGCCACCACCACGACCACGACCGCGAAGACGGCGGCCAGGACGCCCAGCGGCGCGGTCCGGGCGACGTCGTGGAAGACCCACGCCTCGGGCGCGCCGTCCGTGGCGAGGTAACGCTCCAGTACGACCGCCGTCCCCGGCGGCAGGTCGCCGGCGGTGAGCGTGGGCAGGGCCCACACCTCGACCTCGGTGCCCGCCGCGTCCCCGTCGAGCACCCGGGCGACGACGGCGGTGCAGCGCACCTCGGCCGGGATGGTGCCGTCCGGGAGGCGGTCCTCCGACGACGCGGCGCACCGCTCGTCCGCACTGCGGACGACCTCTCCACGGGGGTACTCCGCCCCGAGCGCGACGACCCCGGTCTCGGGCCGGTCACCGCTGGGCCACAGCAGGACGAGCCCCACCACGGTGGCGAGCGCGGCCGGCACGAGCAGCGCGGCCAGGACGACGGCGGTGCGGCGCGGCGAGCGGTCGGGTCGCCGGCGCGCACGACCTCGTCGGGGCGGAGCGTCCTGGCCGGCGGCGGTCGTGGAGGCCATGCCCGATGATCCCAGAGCGGTGGGGGACAATCGTGCGGTGCCCACCGGACCCCGCACCCCCTTCGCGCCCACCGCGAGCTCGCATCCTCGACCCGAGCTCGCACCCCGTGGCACGCGAACCGGGGTCGACGACGCGGACCCGCGGGGGGTGGGGGCGGTGCTGCCGCCGCTGCGGATCGGGGGGCTGACGGTCGAGACCCCCGTGGTGCTGGCGCCGATGGCGGGCGTCACCAACCGCGCCTTCCGACGGCTGTGCCGTGAGCACGGCGCCGGCCTGTACGTGGCCGAGATGGTCACGTCCCGCGCCCTCGTGGAGCGCACGCCCGAGTCGATGCGGATCATCCGCCACGACGAGGACGAGCGGCCGCGCTCGGTCCAGGTCTACGGCGTGGACCCCGCGACCGTCGGCGCGGCGGTCCGGATGCTCACCGAGGAGGACCGGGCCGACCACGTCGACCTCAACTTCGGCTGCCCGGTCCCCAAGGTGACGCGCCGCGGCGGCGGGGCGGTCCTGCCCTGGAAGCGCGACCTGTTCGCGGGCATCGTCCGCGCCGCGGTCGAGGCCGCGCGCCCGCACGGGGTCCCGGTCACGGTGAAGATGCGCAAGGGCATCGACGAGGACCACCTCACCTACCTGGAGGCGGGTCTGGTCGCCCAGGACCTCGGCGTCGCGGCGGTCGCGCTGCACGCGCGGACGGCCGCGGACTACTACTCCGGCACCGCCGACTGGTCGGCGATCGCCCGGCTGAAGGAGACCGTCACGGACATCCCGGTCCTCGGCAACGGCGACATCTGGTCCGCGGAGGACGCCCTGGAGATGGTGCGCACGACCGGGTGCGACGGCGTCGTCGTCGGGCGGGGCTGCCAGGGGCGACCGTGGCTCTTCGCGGACCTCGCGGCGGCCTTCCACGGCTCCGACGTGCGCGTGCGGCCGGGGCTCGGCGAGGTCGCGGAGGTGATCCGGCGCCACGGGGAGCTCATGGTCGAGGAGTTCGGCGACGAGGGGAAGGCGATGCGCGAGATGCGCAAGCACATGGCCTGGTACCTCAAGGGCTACGTCGTCGGTGGCGCCCTGCGGGCGCGGCTCGGGCTGGTGGAGTCGCGGGCGCAGCTGGACGACCTCCTCGCCGAGCTCGACCTGGCCCAGCCGTACCCCGGGGCGGCCGCCGAGGGGCAGCGCGGGCGCGCGGGCTCCCCGAAGCGGCCCGCGGTGCCCGACGGCTGGCTCGACTCGCGCGAGCTCGACGCGGACTTCCGGCGTGCGCTCGCGGAGGCCGAGCTGAGCGTCTCGGGCGGCTGAGGCGGCACGCCTGGGACCGGTGTCGGCGCCTGCTCCGTCCGGGGGAATCCGTGCGACGGCGCGCCACGTCCCAGGTCGTCCTGGCAGGCTTGCCCGGTGCGTGATCACGGGGGGACGGCGGCGCCGTCGGCGGACGGTGGCGGTCGCGTCGGGCGGACGGGCCGGCTCGGGGCCGCCGTCGTCCTCGGTGCGCTCGCGCTCGCGGGCTGCACCGCTGCCGGCGTGCCCGACGACGGCCCGACGGCGACGCCCGACGGCGCCCGCCCGACCGCGTCCGCGTCGGCGGAGGTCCCCGAGCCGCCCGGCCCCGGCACCGGTGTCCAGCTCTTCCAGTGGACCTGGGACTCGATCGCGCGCGAGTGCGGCGCGTTCCTCGGGCCGGCCGGGTACGACTGGGTGCTCACGTCACCGCCGCAGGAGCACATCCTCGGCGAGCCGTGGTGGACCGCCTACCAGCCGGTGTCGTACCGGCTCGAGTCCCGCCTGGGCACGCGCGAGGAGTTCGCGGCGATGGTGGCCGCGTGCGACGAGGCGGGCGTCGCCGTCGTCGCCGACGCGGTGATCAACCACATGACCGGTCAGGACGACCCCGGCGTCGGCTGGGCGGGCAGCCCCTACGAGCACTACGAGTACCCCGGCCTGTACTCCGACGCCGAGGGCGACTTCCACCACTGCGGCCTCACCGCGAACGACGACATCGCGCAGTACCGCTCCGCCGGCCAGGTGCAGAACTGCGAGCTCGTCAACCTCGCCGACCTCGCCACGGGCACCGAGCGGGTGCGGGAGCGGATCGGTGCGTACCTGGCGGACCTGCTGTCCCTCGGGGTCGCGGGGTTCCGCATCGACGCCGCCAAGCACCTGCCGACCGAGGACGTCGCTGCTGTCGTCGCGGCCCTGCCGGAGGACGCCTGGGTGTTCCAGGAGGTGATCGGCGCCACCGAGGAGCCGATCCAGCCGGCGGACTACCTGCCGAACGGCCACGTCACGGACTTCTTCCACGGTCGCGAGCTCGCGGCGCTGGTCGGCGGGGGCTCGCTCGACCGGGTGCTGGAGTACCCCGAGAGCTCGACCGCGCTGCCGTCGGAGCAGGCCGTCGTCTTCGTGGAGAACCACGACACCGAGCGCAACGGCTCCACCCTCAGCTACAAGGACGGCGCCGACCACCTCCAGGCCGTCGTGATGCTCCTGGCGCCGGACTACGGCACGCCGGTCGTGTACTCCGGCTACGCGTTCCGCACCCGCGACGCCGGCCCGCCGCAGGACGCGGACGGGGCGGTCCAGGACGTGGTCTGCGCCGACGAACCCGCCTGGGGCGACGTCCCGCGCGACCCGCCCGGGACATGGCTGTGCCAGCACCGGTGGACGCCGGTCGCCGGGCTCGTCGGGTGGCGGGCCGAGGTCGGTGCCGTCCCGGTGACGGACCTGTGGGTCGGCCGGCGCGCTGTGGCGTTCGGGCGCGGCGACCGCGGGTTCGTCGTCGTCAACGGCAACGCCGCCGCGCTCGAGGAGACGCTGACGACGTCGCTTCCCCCCGGGACGTACTGCGACGTCGTGACCGGCGTGCTCGACGCGGGCGCCTGCACCGGGCGGGAGGTGGCGGTCGCCGACGACGGCACGGTGGACGTCCGGCTCGACGGGGACACGGCGCTCGCCGTCCACGTCGGGGCGCGGCGCTAGGGTCGGCCGATGGCACCGCAGCGGGGCGTGGTCGGCGACGGGGACGTCGAGGTCCTCCTCGACGACGACGACGACGCGCCGCCGCCCGGTCGGCGGCCGGACGGTCCGCCGCCGGACGGTGCGCCGCGGGACGGTCGACCACCGGGTGGCGTCGCACCGGCGACCGGCCGCGCACGCCCGCGCGCGCGCCGCCGCAGGGCGGTCGCCCTGGTCGTCCTGGCCGTCGTCGTCGGCGGCGCGAACGCCGCGCAGGCCTGGCGGGACCGTGCCGCCACCGCCGCGCTGGCGGGGATGCCCGGGCTGGTGCCGCGGTTCGCCGACGCACCCGAGACCCTGTGGTCCCTCGATGTGCCGACGGGGCACCCGGTGGGGACGGGCGCGGACGTCCTCCTGCTGCAGGACGAGCTCGGCGGGGCCTTCGCCGTCGACGCCGCGTCGGGGGCGACGCTCTGGCGTCCCGGGACCGAGCGCGGCGCCGACTGGACGGACTGCCTGTTCGTCCGGGAGGCCCCCGAGGTGGTCGTGACGTTCGGACCGTGGGCGCCGCCAGGATCCGGGTCCGACGCCGTCGTCTGCGCCCACCGCCGGACCCGCGGGGCGGCCAGCACGAGCACCCTGCAGGTCCTCGACGCGCGGACCGGCGCGGTGCGCGCGGAGCGCGAGGCGCCGGGCGAGCCCGTCCTGCTCGACTCCGTCGCGGGCGACGTCGTCCACGCCGAACGGGACGCCGCGGGCCGCGTCGTCGTGCGGCGGTGGGACCCGGGGAGCGACGCGGACCTGTGGGAGCACCGGCTGGGCGACGGGCAGGACGACGGGCAGGACGGCGACTGGCTCGGACTCTGGCTCGCCGGTGAGCGCCTGTACCTGCAGTCGGGGGGCGGTGCCCAGGTGCGGTCCCTCGCGGACGGTGAGGTGGTCCGCGCCGAGACGCAGCCCTCCGTCCCGGTCGCGGCGCTCGCCGACGGCGCGGCGCTCTCCCTCTCGCTGGGTCCGGAGGGGAGCTTCGACTTCCTCGTCACCGAGGCGGACGGCTCCACGCGGGCGCGGGTGGAGGGCTGGTTCGCCGGGCCGCGGGCGCTCGACCCACGGACGCCCGTGCTGCTGCTGCGGGACGAGACGGGCGGGCTGCGGGCGGTCGACGTGGCGGACGGGACGCAGCGGTGGAGCAGGCGGCCGCCGCCGGACAGGGACGTGACGTCGTCGTGGTGGGGGCCGCAGGAGCTGCCGCTCGTCCAGGTCGGCCATCGACTGGTCCTGGCTGCCGCCGGCGGGACGCTGGAGGCGGTGGACGCCCGGGACGGGAGCACGCTGTGGCGGGTCGAGGACGTCGACGCGGCGACGCCGGAAGCCCTCACCGACGGCCGGGTGGTGATCCTCCCGGCGCGCGTCCGCGAGGGTGGGGAGGCGACCGCCGGCGCGACGGACGCAGCCGGTCCGACGGACCCCGGGGGGGAGTTCGTCCTGCTCGCGCTCGACCTGCGGGACGGTGCAGAGGCGTGGCGGGTCCCGCTCGCCGGCCCCGCGCTCACCGTGCGGGCCCTCGGGGACCTGCTGCTCGTCCAGGGCCAGCGGGAGATCGTCGCCTTCCGGCCCTGACGGCGCACCCGCCGGCGTCCCCCGGGTCACCGTCCCTCAGGCCGGCCGCAGGTGGCGGACGTACGCTCGGGGGTATGCGCCGGCGACCGCCCGATCACGGCCGACCGGCCGAGGTCGAGGTCGTCCTCGTCGAGGAGCCGACGTCGCCCCGGGGTGACACGGCGGGGCCCGGCCCCGACGGGCGCGGGCCCGGTGCGGCACGGCGAAGGAGCTCGGGTGCGCGGCGCACGCGTGCGGTCGCCGTCCTTGCGGGGGTCGCCCTGCTCGGCACGGCCGGCGTGCTGCAGTCCCGGCAGGAGGCCGACGCCGCGGCGACCCGGGCCGGCAACCCGGCGCTCGTGCGCCCCGTGCACCTCGAGCCGGCGGAGCGGTGGCACCTCGCGGACGCCTGGGTCAGCGGGCTGGGGACGGACACCGTCCTGGCCACCACGCCGGACGGCCGGCTCCATGCCGTCGACCCTGCGACCGGTGCGCTCCGGTGGGCGTCCGACCGCTGGCCCGACGACGGCTCGGGCTGGTGCAGCGTGCTCCACCCGACCCCGGACGGCGCCGGTCTCACCCGGAGGCCCACGGCCGCCGTCGCGGTCGCGCCCGCCGCGCTCGCCCTGTGCGAGCGCGGCCGGTGGGTCCGCAGCGCCGACGGCGGGCGCGACCGGTTGACCACGGTCACCGTCCTCGACGTCGACACGGGCGCGGTCCGGGGCGAGCGCACCCTGGCAGGCGGCCTCCTGTACTCGGACGCGGTCGACGGCGACCTGCTGCACGCCTGGGCCGACGCCGCGGGGCGCGTCGGCGTCGTCCGCTGGGACCCGTGGTCGGGGGCGGCGCGGTGGCAGGTCGACAGCGACCGGCGGGTGACCGAGCGCCGCGGCAACGGGGCCCGGCTGTACCGCGACGCCCGGTCCGTGTCGTTCGTGGGGTCCGGCATCCTGTCGGTCGACCTCGCCTCCGGCCTCGAGCGTCAGGGACCCTCGGCGGAGGCGCCGCGCGAGGAGGTGCTCGGGCGGGTCGCCGACGCCACCGTCGTCGTCCGGGGTGACCCGGCCGACGGCGCCGCGCGGACCCGCGTCCTCGGGGCCGACGGCAGGGTGCTCGACGTCCCGGGGGCCGCCCTCGTGCCCGGGCTCCGGGCGGGTGCGGACGGCGCGGAGGTCCTGCTCCTGCGGGCCCCGGACGGGACGCGGCTGCAGGCGCTCGACGTGCTCACGGGTGACCTGCTGTGGGACCGCGGTGCGGTGCCGTCCGCGGAGCCGGTGCCCGTGGTCCTGGCCCAGGTCGACGGTGTCGCCGTGCTCGCCGACGGCGCGGAGGTGGCGGCGGTCGACCTGGCCGACGGGAGCGAGCGGTGGCGGCGCCCGCTCGCGGAGGTCGCCCGCCTGCAGGCCGTCACCGACGGCTCGGTCATAGTCCTGCCGGTGACGGACGGTGCCGGGCCCGCGGGGCCGGGGCTCCTCGTCGCCGTGGAGGCCCGGACCGGCACGGAGCTGTGGCGCAGACCGCTGCCCCCGGGCACCAAGGGCGTCCGCCCGGGTCACGGGCTCGTGCTCGTGGAGACGGTCGACGGCGTCACCGCCTACGGCTGAGGACCCGCCCGAGCGCCCGGCGGAACCGGTGGGAGCCTGCCGCGGGGTGCCGCCGTATCCTCGGAGGATGCGGCGCCGGACCGACGGCGACCCGTCCTCGACCTGGCGTCTCCCTCCGGCGCCGTGGCTCGTCGACGCGGCCACCGCGCACGAGGTCGACGTGGAGCTCCTCGAGGACGACGAGCCCCCGCTGACCGGTGCCCGCTCCCGGTGGGGAGGGTCCCCACGGACGCTACCGGGGCGCGCATCCGGACGAC
>NZ_CAMPHH010000110.1 GCF_946885855.1 uncultured Actinotalea sp.
TCCTCGTCCGATTCAGCTTCGCCTTGAGCAACGGGCACTCATGTACGACGAACTCGCTGCCGGTCATGGGGCGCAGGAGCGCGAGGGGCAATCATGACCACTGATGAGGAGCGAATCAGAAGTGAGATTGTTGCCGCAATGAATAGGCTGTTTGCTGGCACGCCATTGCGCTCAGAGGGGCAGCTGACCATCGTTTCGCTAGCGGTGGAGGCGGGCGTTAAGCGTCACCTATTGACCCACAAGAACACAGACTTGAAGGACATGTTCTATGCCCGAGTTAAGGCCAGGGGTGTCGAGGCGGCAGTGGTCCTAAAGTTGCGTTCTCAACTGGCAGAGAAGGATGCCGAGGTTGCGGACCTTAGGGCAATCATTGCGAACTTCCGCAAGCGCGAGGAGACTCTTGTGAGGGAGTTGCACCTGCTGGCGGTTGAGAATAGTCGACGGACGCACGGGCACCCGAGTGGCGGTCGGGTCAGGGTCGTGCCAGACAGGGCCGAGATGGAGCGGGATGAGCTCCCGTAGCTCAAGTGCTCGTTTCCCCGTGCTGGTGGAGTTGGCGATGCCCGCGCGGGAGCGCACCCGGCGCGCAACACGGCTAGCCGCAACACGTCGTTTGACCACGGAACTCGTCGCACCGCAGGCACGGACCCTCCCCGGGCAGGACGAGCGGCCCGACGAGCACCGCCGCCTCGCGGAGCACCACGGACAGGTGCGGGACGTCGTTGTCGAGCAGGGCACGGTGCCGGGCCGGGTCGGCGACATGCTGCTCGACGAGGACGACGAGCGACGGGTGCTGGGCCGGACGGGTCAGGCGCACGGTGGGGACCGCGTCGTGCAGGATGCGGGCGGCCGCGGCCACCCGGGAGGAGCCGACGTCCTGCGTGCCGTAGCCGCCCGCCTCGACGTCCCCCGGGCCGACCCGTCCGGCGTCCACGAGGTCGAGCACCCCCACCCCGGCCGTGGCGAGCGCCCCGGCGACGCGAAGCCCCACCCGGCCCAGACCGTCGACCCGGACGGTCCGGGACCGACGGGCGGCCCGGACGGCGCCCGCGCCGGCGACGAGGGACCAGGCGAGGTCGTCGGGCGTCGTCGGCGTGGGCTCGGCCGCCTCGACCAGGAGCGCCGCGCGGTGCAGGTGCCCGACGAGGTCCTCGACCTCCTGCGCGGCGGTGCCGGACGCTGCGAGCCGGGCCCGCAGGACCCGGACGTCGCTGCCTGCGGGCAGCCCGGCCAGCGCGCGGGCCGCGGTGGGGCTGAGGTCGTCCACGGCAGCGCTCCACCGCGGGTCCGTGCCGACCTGCAGCTGTGTGAGCCCCCGCCACAGCACCGGCAGTCCACCTCGTAGCCGCACCGGTCCCCCTCCCGTCGTCGGGGACCCAGCGTGGCTCACCGGACGGCGCGCGCGCCGTTGTCCACAGGACCGGCGGTCCCGCCACCCACCCCGCGGCCCGGGCGTCCGGGGTCGACGGCGCGGTGGGCGGACATCCGGCGCGGTGCGCGGACATCCGGCGCGGCGCCCGGACATGCAGAAGGCGGCCCACCCGCGAACGGGGGCCGCCTTCTGCAGCGCTGCTGGCTGGAGCTCAGGCCTTGCCGAGGATCCGGTTCAGCTTGGTGCTGCACACGGGGCAGACGCCCTTGGCCATCTTGCGCCCGTTGGCGACGACGACCTCGCCCTCCGCCTCGCGCTTCTCCTTGCACTTCACGCAGTAGAACTCGCCCTTGTAGGTCTCGGCCATGAGGTTCTCCGTTCGACATCTGGCGTACCGGACGTGGAATCACCCGGCCGGTCCGTGAGCCCGGGACACCACGGCCCCGGCTGCTCACGCGACCGTCAGCGTAGTGCTCCCGTGCGGGGATGTCCGTTCGGGGCGGTCGGCGCGTCCGCGCGTGTCGCGACGCCGGTCCTGCTCGCGTCGTGTCACAGGCACCGTCACGGCCGGTGTCAGGGCGCCGCGCTACGGTGATCGGGTGCCCCACGACGACGTGCCGGTCGGCGATCCCCCGGTCGACCCCCCGGTCGAGGTCCGCCGCAGTGCGCGGCGCGTGCGGACGGTGACGGCGTTCCGGGAGAACGGCAGGACGGTCGTCGCGATCCCGGCCCGGTTCACGGCCGCGCAGGAGCGCGAGTGGGTCCGCCGCATGGTCTCCAAGCTCGAGGCGCAGGACCGCCGGCGGCGGCCGTCCGACGAGCGGCTGGCGCAGCGGGCGGCCGAGCTGTCCCGGCGCTACCTCGGCGGCCAGGCCCGGCCGGTGAGCGTGGCGTGGTCGTCCAACCAGGGCCGCCGGTGGGGGTCGTGCACCCCGTCGGAGGGCACGATCCGGATCTCCGACCGCGTGCGCGGCATGCCGTCGTGGGTCCTGGACTACGTGCTCGTGCACGAGCTGGCCCACCTCGTCCATCACGGGCACGGCCCGGAGTTCTGGGCGGCGGTCTCCGCGTACCCGCGGACCGAGCGGGCCCGCGGCTTCCTCGAGGGCTACGCGTTCTGCGCCGACGTCCCGCACGACGAGTCGGACGAGGACGACGACGAGGACTGACTGACCCACCCGCCACCGGTCACCCGTGCCGGCGGCCGTCAGGCTTGGTCGGGCCGCCCCTCGCCCGGCTCGCCGTCCGCGCCGCCGTCGGCCCCGTCCTCACCGAAGATCTCCGCCAGAGCCCGGTCGACGTCGGCGTGCTCGGTGCGGTCCGCGGCACGGCGACGGTCGTAGCCGGCCGGGTCGTCCAGGTCCTCCGCGGTCGGCATGAGGTCGGGGTGGTCCCAGACGGCATCGCGTGCCGCCGAGCCGCCGTCGGCGGCGATCTGCGCCCACAGGCGCGCGGCGTCGCGCGAGCGCCGGGGCCGCAGCTCGAGGCCGACGAGGGTCGCGAACGTGTCCTCCGCGGGCCCGCCGGCGGCCCGACGGCGCCGCAGCATCTCCCGCAGCGCCGCGGTGTGCGGCAGGTGCGGCGCCGCGGCCGCCGCGGTGACCTCGTCGACCCAGCCCTCGACGAGCGCGAGCGCCGTCTCCAGGCGCGCGAGCGCCGCCTGCTGCGCGGGGGTGGTCTGCGGGGCGAAGACGCCGCCGGACAAGGCCTCCTGGAGCGCGGCAGGATCGGTCGGGTCGATCGACCGGACCGACTCCTCGAGGGACTCCATGTCGATGGTGATGCCGCGCGCGTAGGCGTCGACGGTCCCGAGGAGGTGGCCGCGCAGCCATGCGACGTGGGCGAACAGGCGTGCGTGCGCGACCTCGCGCAGCGCGAGGAAGAGCCGCACCTCCTCGACCGGGACGTCCAGGCCCTCGGCGAACGCGGCGACGTTCCGCGGGACCAGCGCCGCTCCGGCGCCGGGCAGGAGGGGCAGGCCGATGTCGGTCGCGCCGAACACCTCACGGGCGAGGGTGCCCGCCGCCTGCCCGACCTGCATGCCGAAGACGGCGCCGCCGACCTTCCGCATCATCTCGCTCGCCCCGGCGACGAGGCCGCTCAGGTCGCCCATGGCGCCGCCGAACGGGTCCGGACCGGTGACGTCGTCGGCCTGGCCCGCGAGCACGGTCGCGAGGGCGTCGGCCACGTGCTCGGCGATCGGCTCGGCGAGGGACCGCCACGCCGGCATGGTGCTCTGCACCCACTCCGACCGGCTCCAGACCTGCACGGGCCCGCCCGCGGCCGGCAGCTCGGTCGCCTGGTCCAGCCACAGCTCGGCGACGTGGAAGGCCTCGGAGGTCTCGCGGCGCTGGACGGCGTTGACGCTCGGGTCCCCCTCCGCGACCGCGGCCTGGCGCGCCAGGTCCTGGGCGATCTCCCAGTTGACCGGCTCGTCCCCGGCGGTCGCGAACATGCGCTGCACCCGGCTGAACACCTGGCCGAGGGCGGCCGGGTCGTCGGGGAGGCCCGCTGCGGCGGCCATCCGGCCGAGGTCGACCGGGTTGCCCTGCGCGTCCGTCATGCCCGGCAGCCCGCCGCGCTCCGCGATCTCCCGCAGCACGGCGTCGGCGTCCGCGCCGAGCATCTGGCGCAGGAGGGCCTCCCACTGCGGGGGGACGCCCTGGTCGTCGGGTCGGTCGGGGGGCGTGCTCATGGTGGGTCCTTCCGTCGGTCGGGCCGGGTCCCACGGTAGACACCCGAGGGGGCCGGTGGGCCGATCGGGGTCGCCGCTTCGCTCACGGCGCAGCGGACGGGGTGCGGGCGGCGGCGCCTGAGGACCTCGAGGCGGGCCGGTTCGTCACGGCCGGGCCCGGGCGGTGATGATGGGGGCGTGATCCGCCCACGCCTGCGCCCGCTGCGCCGTCGTCCCGACCGGACGCACCCGCCGGCGGGCGACCCGGCGGCGCCGGCCACGGGGGACCCGGTGACGGGCGGGCCGACCGAGGACCACGGCCCGCTGGCCCCGGGGTGGGAGCCGCAGCCGGTGACCACCCGGTCGCTCGTGCTCGCCGGCGCGACCGTGACGACGTCGCTGCTCGTGGCCGTCGCGGCCCTGCTGCCCGCGCCGTACGCGGTGTCCTCGCCCGGGCCGACCCGCGACACCCTGGGCGAGAACGGCGACACCGCGCTCGTCACGATCAGCGGCGTGGAGTCCTACGAGTCCAGCGGCGAGCTGCTGCTCACGACGGTTTCGGTCGCCGGCGGCCCCGGCTTCCCCGTGGGACTGCCGATGCTGCTGCGCGGCTGGGTCGACGACTCCCGCGCGGTGCGCCCGGTCGAGGAGGTCTTCGCCCCCACCGAGACCGAGGAGCAGATCGAGCAGCGCAACCAGGCGGCGATGGTCTCCTCGCAGGAGAACGCGACCGTCGCCGCGCTGGAGGAGCTCGGCTACGAGGTGCCCACGGAGCTCGTGGTCGTCGAGCCGGTCGAGGGCACGGGGGCCGACGGCGTCGTGGCGCCCGAGGACGTCATCGTCGCCCTGGACGGTGTCGAGCTGAGCTCGTTCTCGCAGCTCACGGACCTGCTGCGCGAGACGGAGCCGGGCTCCACCGTCGTGGTCACCGTCCTGCGGGAGGGCGAGCGTGTGGACCTCGACGTCGTCACCGGGGACAGCGGGGAGGACCGCGCCCTGCTGGGCGTCTACATCGACCCGGTCTTCGACCTGCCCTTCGAGGTGACGATCCAGATCGAGAACATCGGCGGCCCGAGCGCCGGGATGATGTTCGCGCTCGCGGTCGTCAACGACCTCACGCCCGAGGACGAGACGGGCGGGGAGACCATCGCCGGGACCGGGACGGTCGACCTCAGCGGCGACGTCGGGCCGATCGGCGGGATCCGGCAGAAGCTCCACGGAGCTCTCCGTGACGGCGCGTCGTGGTTCCTCGCACCCGAGGGCAACTGCGCCGAGGTCGTCGGCCACGTGCCCGACGGGCTGCGCGTCGTGCGCGTCGACACCCTGGCGGACGCGCGCGCCGCGGTGGAGGCGATCGGGGCGGGGACCGCGCAGGACCTGCCGACCTGCGAGCGCTGAGCCCCGGCGCGCCGTCGGCGGCCGCAGCGTGCTGGGCGCCCTGGGAGGCGCGCGGTCGGCGCGGCGACGGCGGGCGCTGGGTGGTGCGTCAGGGCGCGGCGAGGCTCTTCAGCCGCCGGAACCCCACCCGGTCGACCGACGACGACGTCGCCGACACCACCGCGAATCCCGTCCCCGCGGCGCGGTCCACGCCGACCCAGCTGCGGAACCCGCCGGTCCCCCCGTTGTGCCAGGTCACGGAGCCGCCGTCGGGCGTCGTCGTGGTGACCCAGCCCGCGCCGACCGCCGCGTCGCGGCCGATCGGCGCCACCGGGTCGAGTGCGCCCGCGCCGGGTGCGGTCCCGCCGACCAGGGCCCGGAGCAGCCGCGCGAGGGACGCCGCGGTGGTCCGCACGCCGCCCGCCGGGGCGATCCCCTCGCCCGTCCACCGCTCCCTGGGTCGGCCGCCGCGGCTGCGGCCCGACAGGTCCCGCGGCCCGAGCTCGTCGGGGGAGTGGGCCACGTGGAGCTCGAGGTCGAGGGGCGACCCGAGCCGTTCGGTGAGGAGCCGCCGGTAGGGCCGGCCCGCGGCCGCGGCGACGGCGTGCCCGAGCAGGGCGAAGCCGAGGTTGGAGTAGCCGAACCGGGGCCGCCCGAGGGCGACGGCACGCGCCTGAGCGAGGGTCTCCTCGAGGGAGTCGCCGTACGGGTTGGTGCCGTGCCGGCAGAGGGCGACGGTCCTGCGCCACGGCTGCATCGCGGCCGGCAGGCGGGGCAGCCCCGAGGTGTGCGTGGCCAGTGACGCGAGGGTCACGCCCCCGGCGGGCGAGCCGTCCAGCGCCGGGAGCAGGCTCCCGAGGGGCGTGGTGGGGGCCACCTCCCCCCGCGTCAGGGCGTCGGCGTAGAGCATCCCGGTGAGGCCCTTGGACACCGAGCCGATCTCCAGGCGGGCGTCGGCGGGAGCGCCCACGACGCCGGCGCGGGAGCCGTCCGGGACGACCGCGGCGACCGCGACGACGTCGTGCGCCCGCCCCAGCTCGGAGCGGACCTCCTCCGCCAGGGCGTCGTCGGGCAGGTCGTCGCCGGCCACGTCACCGTCGGTCGCGGCGTCCTCGGGCACGGCGTCGTCGGTCACAGGAACGTGGCGCGCAGGGCCTCGGTGAGCCCGGGGACCAGGTCCGGCGCCCCGGCGACCGCGGCGTCGTCGTCGTGCGCGCGGGTCCGGACCACCGACCATGCCTCACCCGTGCGCAGGACGCCGACGGCGATCCGCACGTCCTGGCGGTCCGGGTGCGCCATGAGGTAGGCCATCGCCTCCTCCGGGTCGTCGGGCACGCCGTCCTCGGCGGCGGGCGGCAGGACGACGCGCTCGACGACGACCGCCGCGCCGTCGACCGTGTCCGGCCAGCTCAGCACGCCCAGCAGCTCCTCGAGGCTCTCCGCCTGGGGCAGGCCCTCCTGCTCGACCGAGGTGAGGTGGTGGGCGTCGGCACGAGCCGCGGCGACCACCTCGGGGGCGAGCTGGGACGCCAGGGCCGGCTCGGCCTCGAGGGCGGCCTGCGTCGCGACGAGCGCGAAGACCCGCACGGGACCGTCCCACCCGCCGCGCGCGACGTGGCGCTCGATCTCCCGGACCGAGTCCGCGAGGAACCCCGACGCCGGGTCGGTGGGGCTGCCTGTGAGCCCTGCCGGGGTGCCGGTCGGTCCGCTGAGGGGTGCCTCGTCGCTCATGCGGCCCATCGTCGCAGGTGTGGGAACCTGGGTCCCGGCAGGAACGTTGTGCTGCCAGGTGCCCGTCCTGCCCCTGACCAGGCCGGTCGGGCCGGCCCCGGTTGGACGACCCCGAAGGTAGTGACGTGAGCTTCGCCTCCGCCCCCCGCCCCGCCCCGCCGTCGGCGCCGTCCGACCGACGGCGCGGCGCCCTGGCACCGACGATCATCGTGCTCGGTGCGCTCGGCGTCCTCGTGATGATCGCCGCGCAGCTGTGGACCGAGGTGCTCTGGTTCGACGTCGTCGGCTTCCTGGGCATCCTGCAGACCGAGTGGCTCACGCGCGCGGCGCTGTTCGTCGTCGGCTTCGTGCTCATGGCGGCGGCCGTGTTCGCGAGCCTGTCGGTGGGGTACCGCTCGCGGCCGGTGTACGCGCCCTCCACGCCGGAGCAGGCGTCCCTGGACCAGTACCGGGAGATGATCGAGCCGCTGCGGCGCCTCGTCATGATCGCGGCGCCGGGTCTGCTCGGCTTCTTCGCCGGTGCGGCCGCGTCCGCGCAGTGGCAGACCGTCCTGCTGGCGTTCAACAGCGAGCCGTTCGGCCAGGACGACCCCGAGTTCGGCCTGGACATCGGCTTCTTCGTGTTCACGCTGCCGGCCCTGCGCTTCGTCGTCTCCTTCCTGCTCGCCGTCGCGATCATCGCCGGTATCGCCGCCGTGGCGACGCACTACCTCTACGGCGGTCTGCGGCTCGGCGGGGAGGGGGAGCGGACCACCAAGGCCGCGCGCATCCACCTCGCCAGCGTCGCGACCGTGATCATGCTGCTGATCGCGGCCAACTACTGGCTGGACCGGTACTCCTTGCTGACGCAGCCCAGCGACATCGGCACGACCGGTGTGCAGGGTGCCTTCTACACGGACGTCAACGCCGTCATGCCCTCGCGGCTCATCCTCGCCGGCGTCGCCGTGCTCGTGGCCGCGCTCTTCATCGTGGCCGCGTTCCAGGGGAGCTGGCGACTGCCGGCCATCGGCGTCGGCGTCATGGTCGTCTCGGCCGTCGCGATCGGCGGCATCTACCCCTCGGTCGTCCAGCGCTTCCAGGTCGCGCCGAACGAGCAGACCGCGGAGTCGGAGTACATCCAGCGCAACATCGACGCGACCCGTGCCGCGTTCGGCATCGACGACATCCAGGCGGAGCCGTACAACGCGGTGCTCGAAGGCCAGGAGGGGGCGCTGCGCGAGGACGCGGACACCACGGCGAGCATCCGTCTGCTCGACCCGGCGGTCGTGAGCAACTCCTTCCGCCAGCTGCAGCAGAACAAGCAGTACTACAACTTCCCCGAGACGCTGTCGGTCGACCGGTACGAGATCGACGGCGAGATGCGGGACACGGTCATCGCGGTCCGCGAGCTCAACCTCAACGGGCTCGGCGCCGGGCAGCGGACGTGGGTCAACGACCACACCGTCTACACCCACGGCTTCGGCGTCGTCGCCGCCTACGGCAACACGACCCAGAACGACGGCCGCCCCGCCTTCTTCCAGGGCGGCATCCCGTCGACGGGTGCGCTCGGCGACTACGAGCCGCGCATCTACTTCGGCCAGAGCCTGCCGGAGTACTCGATCGTCGGAGCCCCCGAGGGCACGGAGCCGTGGGAGCTCGACTTCCCCGACGACGACTCGGCGGCCGGCCAGGTCAACACCACCTTCCCGACGCGCGAGATCGAGGCCGGCCCGAGCGTCGGCAACATCTTCAACCAGCTGCTCTACGCGCTGAAGTTCGGCTCCGAGCAGATCCTCTTCTCCGACCGCGTGACGTCCGAGTCGCAGATCCTCTACGACCGCGACCCGCGGGACCGCGTCGGCAAGGTGGCGCCGTTCCTCACGCTCGACACCCGGGTGTACCCGGCGGTCGTGGACGAGCGCGTCGTGTGGATCGTCGACGGCTACACCACGTCGGACCAGTACCCGTACTCGTCCAGCCGTGCGCTGGAGGAGATCACGGTCGACGCCCTCACGGGGCAGTCCGACGTCATCGCGGCGCTCGCCCCGCAGCAGGTGAACTACATCCGCAACTCGGTCAAGGCCGTCGTGGACGCCTACACCGGCGAGGTGGAGCTGTACGCGTGGGACACCGAGGACCCGGTGCTGCGGGCCTGGCAGAACGTCTTCCCCGACGCCCTCTCGCCGATCGACGAGATCTCCGGCGACCTCATGTCGCACCTGCGCTACCCGGAGGACCTGTTCAAGGTCCAGCGGAACCTGCTGTCGAACTACCACGTCGACACGGCGGCGGAGTTCTACTCCGGTCAGGACTTCTGGCGGAACCCGCAAGACCCGGTGACGGAGTCCCAGGCGCAGCCGCCGTACTACCTGACGCTGCAGATGCCGACCCAGGACGAGCCGGTGTTCTCGCTGACCTCGGTGTTCGTCCCCGGCGGCAACACCGACCGGCAGGTGCTCACCGGATTCCTCGCGGTCGACTCCGAGACGGGTGACACACCTGGTGAGGTCAGAGAAGGGTTCGGGCAACTGAGACTGCTCGAGCTGCCACGCAACTCGACCGTGCCCGGGCCCGGCCAGGTGCAGAACGCGTTCCGTTCCAGTCCGGAGGTCTCCGAGAGCCTCAACGTCCTGACGCTCGGCGCGTCCGAGGTCGTCAACGGCAACCTGCTGACGCTGCCCGTCGGCGGCGGTCTGCTCTACGTCCAGCCGGTGTACGTCCAGAGCGCGTCGGGCACGCAGTTCCCGCTGCTGCAGCGCGTGCTCGTCTCCTTCGGTGAGGAGATCGGCTTCGCCGAGACCCTCGAGGAGGCGCTGGACCAGGTGTTCGGCGGTGACGCGGGTGTCGACGACCTCGTGCCCGACGAGGAGCTGCCGACGGCTCCCGAGGCCCCGATCGACGACGCCCCCGACGGCGAGGCGCCGGCACCAGCTCCCACCGACGAGCCGACGACGGAGCCGACGCAGGAGCCGACGACCGAACCGACCACGCCGTCCGCTCCGGTCGCCCCGGGCGATGCCCGGGCGGCGCTCGACGCGGCTCTCGCGGACGCGCGCGACGCTCTGCAGGACGGCCAGACGGCCCTCGCCGACGGCGACTTCGCGGCCTATGGCGAGGCGCAGGCCAGGCTCCAGGAGGCGCTCGAACGGGCGATCGCGGCGGAAGCGGAGCTGGGCGGCTGATGGCCGGCCGCTGAACACGGAGCGACGTCCGGGCCCGGGCCGATTTGCCCGGGCCCGGACGTCCCACGTATGGTGGTGTCACCGACGCGGGGTGGAGCAGCTCGGTAGCTCGCTGGGCTCATAACCCAGAGGT
>NZ_CAMPHH010000111.1 GCF_946885855.1 uncultured Actinotalea sp.
CTCACCAGACCTCGCCCGGCACCCCGGACGCGCGTCGCCAGCACGTCACCAGCACCGCCGACGGCGTGCCGGGCCCGCACAGGCCGGCACGGACCAGCGGCCTACACTGCGTGCTCGTGCCCTCAGCCCGACCCGGACCCGCCACCGCTGGTCCACCCGAGACCGCGGCCCCGCCGGCCGGGGCCGCGGCAGCCGTCGTCGTCACGGGCCTGGTCAAGCGCTACGGCGCCCGCGAGGCCGTCCAGGGCCTGGACCTCCGGGCACCCCGGGGGCGCCTGACCGCCCTCCTCGGGCCGAACGGGGCCGGCAAGACGACGACCGTCGAGTGCTGCGAGGGCCTGCGGCGGCCCGACGGCGGGACGGTCCGCGTCCTGGACCTCGACCCGGTGCGTGACGCGACCGCGCTGCGCCCCCGCGTCGGGGTCATGCTCCAGGACGGCGGCCTGCCCAGCACCGTGCCCGCCGGCGAGGTCCTGCGCCACGTGGCGACCATGTACCGGACGCCACGGGACGTGGGCGAGCTGTCCAGCCGCCTCGGGATCACGTCGTTCGCCCCGACCCAGGTCCGTCGCCTCTCCGGTGGGCAGCGCCAGCGGCTCGCCCTGGCGTGCGCCGTCGTCGGCCGCCCGGAGGTCGTCTTCCTCGACGAGCCGAGTGCCGGGCTGGACCCCCAGGCCCGCCTCGCCGTCTGGGACCTCGTGCGCGAGCTGCGCGACGCCGGCACCTCGATCGTGCTCACGACGCACCAGATGACCGAGGCGGAGGCGCTGGCGGACCACGTCGTCGTCGTCGACGACGGCCGGGCGGTCGCCACCGGCAGCCCGGCCGAGCTCGTGGGGGCTTCCGCCGGTCGGTCCACCCTCCGGCTGTCGCTGGCCCAGGCCGGTCCCCGGCCCGACGACGACGCCGCGGACCTGGCCCGGTGGCTCACCGCGGCCGGTCGTGCCGGCACCCGCGTCACCACGGCCGAGGACGGCCGGCTGGAGGTGCACGGCGACCTCGACCCCGCGCTCGTGCACCACGTCACCGGGTGGGCCCGCGAGCGCGACCGGCTCGTCACAGGGATGGACGCCGGCCGCCGGACCCTCGAGGACGTCTTCCTCGACCTCACCGGACGGAGCCTGCGATGACGACCGCGTCCGAGGCGTCCCGACCCGCACCCGCCGCACCGGGCCTCGTCCAGGAGCCGGCGCCGGCGGGACGCCGCGTGCTCGCGCAGGCCGGCTTCGAGATGCGGACGGTGCTGCGCAACGGCGAGCAGCTCGTCATCACGCTCGTGCTGCCGGTCCTCCTCCTCGTGGTGCTCACGCGGACCTCGTTCGTGGACCTCGGCACCCCCGACCGGATCGGGCTGGTCGCCCCCGGCGTGCTCGCGCTGGCCGTCATGTCCACCGCGTTCACGTCCCAGGCGATCGCCACCGGCTTCGACCGACGCAACGGCGTCCTGCGCCTGCTCGCCACGACGCCCCTCGGCCGCCGCGGCCTGCTGGCGGGCAAGGTGCTCGGGATCGTCGCGGTCGAGGTGCTCCAGGGGGTGGTGCTCTCGGGTGTCGCCCTCGCCCTGGGCTGGCGACCGGAGGTCAGCGGCATGCCCGGTGCCGCCGTCGCGCTCGTCCTCGGCACGGCGGCGTTCACGGCGCTCGCCCTCCTCGTCGCCGGGACGCTGCGCGCCGAGGCCGTCCTGGCCGTGGCCAACCTCCTGTGGGTGCTGCTCCTGGCCGGAGGCGCCGTCGTCTTCCCCGCCGAGCTCCTGCCCGGTCCGCTGCAGGCCGTCGCGCCACTGCTGCCGTCGGGGGCCCTCGGCGAGGCCCTGCGCGCGGCGCTCGACGGCGGCACGGTGCCCACGCTCCCCCTCCTCGTGCTGGCGGGCTGGACCGCGGTGCTCGGCGCCGCGACCGTCCGCTGGTTCCGGTGGGCCTGAGCCGACGCAGCGGGTCCCGCACCGTGACGTCGGTCACGGGGCGCGCCGGGCGCTGCGTCGCCGCTGAGGTGGGGCACCGGTGGGGCGACCGGAGCCGGTTACCGTGGTACCCGTGAGCTCGACCTCCCCCACCGCCGGGCGCGTCGCCGCCGCCGCACGGCCCCCGCGCCTCGTGCCGTCGCACCGCTGGGCGCGCCGGATCCTCTGGGCCAACCTCGTGGCGCAGATCGGCATCGTCGTCACCGGCGGGGCGGTGCGGCTCACCGGCTCCGGTCTGGGTTGCTCCACGTGGCCCCAGTGCGAGCCCGGGCAGTTCGCGCCGAGCTTCCACGAGGCCACGTCCTGGCACCCGTACATCGAGTTCGGCAACCGCACGCTGACAGGTGTCCTCGGGGTGCTGGCGATCCTGACGGCGTGGACGGTGTTCCGCCGGCGCGACCGCAGCCGCTCCTTCCGCCTGCTCGGCCTCGTGCCGCTGCTGGGCACCCTGGTCCAGGCGGTCGTCGGCGGGCTGACCGTCCTGCTCGAGCTCCACCCGGGCTGGGTGGGCGCCCACTTCGTCCTGTCCATGATCCTCATCGCCGCCTCGCGCGCCCTGCTGGTCCGGCACGCCGAGGGTGACGGACCGCCGCGGCCGCTGGTCGACGCCCGGACGCGCAGCGTGAGCCGCCTGCTCGTCCCCGTGGGCGCCGTCGTCGTGGTGCTCGGCGTCATCACGACCGGCGCCGGGCCCCACTCCGGCGACGCCGACGTGCCATACCGCATCGCCCTGGACCCGGCCGACGTCTCCCGCGTGCACGCGCTGTCCGTCTGGCTCTTCCTCGCCGGCGTGGTCGCGCTCGTCGTGCTCACGCGCGCCGTGACCGCCGGCCGGGTGCGGACGGTGAGCCGCCGGCTGCTCGTCGTGACCCTGGCCCAGGGCGCGATCGGCTACGTCCAGTACTTCACCGGTCTGCCCGAGGTGCTCGTCGGCCTCCACATGCTCGGCGCCGGCCTGCTCGTCGCCGTGCAGACCCATCAGGTGCTGAGCCTCCGAGAGCGGGCGGCCCGTCCGGGCACGACCCCGGCAGCACCACCCCCGGCCGCCGTCGCTGCAGCGGCCTGACCGCGGCCCGGCTCCCGGACCCGCGCGCGACCGGCGCGGACGGCGCGCCGCGCTGCCGGACGGACGAGCCGGCGGGACGCCCGCCCGGGCCGTCCTGGAGCCGGACCCTCCTCGTGCCTCAGGGCAGGACGGGCGCGTCCGCCGGTCGCAGCCCGGTCCAGCCGCGCGCCTGCGCCGCCGCGGCGGCGAGGACGCCGATGACGGTCGAGGGGTTGTGGAGCCGCCCCCCGAGCACGGCCTCGACCGCGTCGGGCAGGGGCACCCACGCCCGCGCCATGCCCTGCTCCTCCGCCTCCCGGGTGTGCCGCTCGGCCTCCGGGACCGGGCTCAGGTCGCGGGCGAGGAAGACGCGCAGGGCCTCGTCGCTGCCGCCCGGGCTGCTCCGGTAGTCCACGAGGGTCCACCATCGGGCGGCCACGAGGTCCGCCTCCTCGGCGAGCTCCCGGGCCGCCGCCGCCTGCAGAGGTTCGCCGGGCACGTCCAGCAGGCCGGCCGGGGGCTCCCAGAGCTCCTGACGGACGGCCGGCCGGTACTGCCGCAGCAGCAGCACCCGGTCCGCGTCGTCGAGCGCGAGGACGGACACCGCCCCCGGGTGCCGGACGTACTCGCGGCGCACCGTCCCGGCGTCGCCGAGGTCGACCGTGTCCCGCACGACGTCCCAGATGATCCCCTCGTGGATGAGCTCCGTCGCGATGACCGGACGCGGTGCCACCGCATCCACGACCCCGGCGGGGTCCACGAGGTCGGACGCCTCCGGCGAAACCCCCGGACCGGTGCTCACCGGGCGCCGCGACGCTCGAGGGCTGCGGAGACGAGGCCGGCGAAGAGCGGGTGCGCGCGCGTGGGCCGGGACCGGAACTCGGGGTGGGCCTGCGTGGCCACGTAGTACGGGTGCACGTCGCGCGGCAGCTCGACGAACTCGACGAGCCCCAGCTCCGGGGAGACGCCGGAGACGACCAGGCCGGCCTCCTCCAGGTCGCCGCGGTAGGCGTTGTTGACCTCGTACCGGTGGCGGTGCCGCTCGGTGACGCGGTCGGTCCCGTAGGTCTCGGCGACGACGGAGCCGGGGGTCAGCGCGGCGTCGTACGCACCCAGGCGCATGGTCCCCCCGAGGTCCCCGTCGCCCTCCACGATCGCCTTCTGCTCGGCCATCGTGGCGATGACCGGGTGGGGTGTCCCTGGGTCGAACTCCGACGACGACGCCCCGGCGAGCCCGAGGACCATCCGCGCGTACTCCATGACCATGACCTGCAGCCCGAGGCAGATCCCGAGGGTCGGCACCTGGTGGGTCCGGGCCCAGGTCAGGGCACCGATCTTGCCCTCGACGCCCCGCACGCCGAATCCGCCGGGGACCAGGACGGCGTCGACGCCGCCGAGGGCCCGCTCGGCGCCCTCGGGCGTGCCGCAGTCGTCGGAGGCGACCCACCGGATCCGCACCCGGGCGTCGTTGGCGAACCCGCCCGCCCGCAGCGCCTCGGTGACCGAGAGGTAGGCGTCGGGCAGATCGATGTACTTGCCGACGAGCGCGACCTCGACCTCGTGGGTCGGGTGGTGCACCGCATGCATCACCTGGTCCCAGCCGTCCCAGTCGACGTCGCGGAACGGCAGGTCGAGCCGCCGCACGACGTAGGCGTCGAGGCCCTCGGAGTGCAGGACCTTGGGGATGTCGTAGATGCTCGGCGCGTCCGCCGCGGTGACGACGGCCTCGTTGTCGACGTCGCACATGAGCGCGATCTTGCGCTTGGTCGACTCCGGCAGCTCCCGGTCGGCCCGCAGCACCAGCGCCTCCGGCTGGATGCCGATGGAGCGCAGCGCGGCCACCGAGTGCTGCGTCGGCTTGGTCTTCAGCTCCCCGCTGGGGCCGATGTACGGCACGAGCGAGACGTGGAGGAAGAAGACGTTGTCCCGGCCGAGGTCGTGCCGGACCTGCCGGGCGGCCTCGAGGAACGGCAGCGACTCGATGTCGCCGACTGTCCCACCGATCTCCGTGATGATGACGTCGACCTCGGGGCCCGCCTGGGCCCGCATCCGGGCCTTGATCTCGTCGGTGATGTGCGGGATGACCTGGACCGTGTCCCCGAGGTACTCCCCGCGTCGCTCCTTCGCGATGACGGTCGAGTAGATCTGGCCCGTCGTGACGTTCGCCTGCGCCGTGAGGTCCACGTCGAGGAAGCGCTCGTAGTGGCCGATGTCGAGGTCGGTCTCAGCGCCGTCGTGGGTGACGAACACCTCGCCGTGCTGGAACGGGTTCATCGTCCCGGGGTCGACGTTGAGGTAGGGGTCGAGCTTCTGCATGGTGACCCGCAGGCCCCGGGACCTCAGGAGGCGGCCCAGGCTCGACGCCGTCAGACCCTTCCCGAGCGAGGAGGCGACGCCTCCGGTGACGAAGATGTGCCGGGTCGTCAGGTCCGACCGGCCGGAGAGTCGATGCGCGGCTGCCACGGGCTTCGACTCTACCCGACGGCGTCGCCGCCGGGCCGCGGACGCGCGCTCCCGGCCGGGCCCGCCCCGCTCGCGACGGCGTCCCGCGCGGCCCGGTAGACGCGGTCCAGCTGCGCCAGCGTCGCCCCGAGGTCGGGCAGCTCGGCGGCACGCCGTCGGGCCCGCTCACGGAGTGCGGCGCGCTCCTGCGGGTCATCGAGCACGGTGCGCACCGCCGCCGCGACCCGTCCGGCCTCGGGTGCCACCAGCACGGCCGCGTCCCCGGTGACCTCGCGGGTCCCGCCCACGTCGGTCGCCACGACGGGCGCCCCGAGGCTCAGCGCCTCCTGCACCCACAGCGGCTGCCCCTCCCACCGTGCCGTGCTGACGACGACGTCCGCGGCGGCCAGGAGGTCCGCGACGTCCTCGCGTCGGCCGAGGACCCGCACGGGCAGGCGGTCGACCATCACCCGGCGCTCGAGCTCCTCCTGCAGCGGCCCGTCACCCGCAACCAGCCAGACGACGTCCCGGTCCCTCAGCTGCGCGGCGGTGTCCGCCAGCAGGTCCAGCCCCTTCTGCGGCGCCAGGCGGGCGACGGTCACCACGAGCGCGGAGGCCTCGGTCAGGCCGAGGGCGGTCCGGGTCACCGCCGCGGGCGCGGCCTGCGGACGGGGCGGTGCCGGGACGAGTGCGCGCTCCGCGGGCACCGCCCCGCGCGCACGGGCCCGCTCGACGAGGTCACCGGAGACCCCGAGCACGGCGTCCGCGCCCCGGCAGACGACCTGCTCGAGCGCGGCGGCCACGGCGCGCACCGCGCGCCCACCCACGGGCAGGTTGTGCAGCGTGACGACGACGGCGGGCCGGCGCGACCGGTGCGGCCGCCGCGCCCCGCGCACCGCCAGCACCGCGAGGGCGCCCGCACGCAGCCCGTGCGCGTGCACGACGTCGGCGCCGCGGGCCAGGTCCCGGAGCCGGCGGACCGAGGCGGCGTCGCCGCGCCCCGGCCGGTCGCTGATCTCGACGGTGCTGAAGGACGCCGCCGAGCCCGCGGGCACCAGCCGGTCCGCGAGCGCCGTCGGGCCGGCGACGACCACCTGCCACCCGCGCGCCACCCCGCCGTCGGTGACCTGCGCGACGTGCCGGGCGACACCGCCCGCGCTGGAGCCGAGCACCTGCAGGACGCGCACCGGCGCCGGGGACTCACTCATCCGGGGATCCTCCCGCGCCGCGCCGGGTCAGCGCACGCAGGGAGCTGCGGTCGAGGAGGCCGACGACGCCGAGCAGCACGACCGACGCCACGAGCGCGGCCAGCGCGGCGAGGGCGCCCGCGCCCAGCGCCGCCGCGAGCCCGGCGTCCTGCGGCCCGGCGTCCTCCAGCCCGCCGACGGTGGCGACGAGCAGACGCGCGACCGGCACGGCGGCGGCCGCGCCGAGGGCCACGACGGTGGCCGTGCGGACGGCCCCCGCCAGCGCGTCGAGCGGCGCGCCCCCGTGCGCGCCGCCACCTGCGCCGCCGTCGTCCCGGGCCGCGCGACGCACGGCGAGGGCGAGGAGGAGCCCCGCGACGGTCATCCCGAGGGTGTTGGCGGCGCCGAGCCCGGTGAGGGTCGCCGACTGGTCCCGCCCGCCGCCGGTGAGGACCGGGACCAGGACGGCGGCAGTCGCGGCCACCGTCAGCCAGCCCGCGGCCGCACCCACGACGGCGGCCCGGCCCCGCTCGAGCGCGTAGAGCGCCCGGGACAGGTGGAAGACGAGGGTGAAGCCGACCAGACCGGGCGCCGTCCAGGCCAGCCCCGCGGCCATCCCACCGAAGTCGCCGGTGCCGTAGACCGTGAAGAACCGCTCGACGGCCGGGGCCGCCGCCAAGAGCACCGCGGCGCCGAGCCCGCCGACCACGAGGAGGACGCGCGTGGTCGCCGCCACGAGCCGCGCGTACCCCTCGCGGTCGCCCTGCGCGGCCCGCTCGGCCAGCCGCGGGAACGTCGCGGTGGCCACCGGGACCGCGAGGACGGCGTACGGCAGCACGTAGACGGCCTGCGAGTACAGGACGACGGACAGGGTCCCCGCATCGGCGTCCCGCGCCCCGAACCGGTTCGCGAGGACGAGGGTGGTCAGGACGCTCACCTGCTGCGCCAGCAGCGCGCCGAGGCCCGCGGCCGCGAGGGACCGCGCCCGGCGTGCGACCCCCAGGGGGAAGCGCAGCGCCGGGCGGAGCCGGACGCCGGAGCGTCGCACCGGCACGAGCAGCGGAAGGCTCAGGGCGGCCACGCCGGCCGTGGTCCCCCAGCCCAGGAGCGCGAGCGCGCCACCGGGGACCGTGGCCAGGTCGGTGGGGTCGGGCGCCAGGATCCCGAAGCCGACGTACACGCCGATGACGACGAGGCTGCTGAGCAGCGGCGCCAGGGCGGGTGCGAGGAAGCGGCGCTGCGCCTGGAGGACGCCGGTGAGCACGACACCGACGCCGTAGAGCGGCACCTGCGGGGCGAAGACGCGCAGCAGCGTCGTCGCGACGTCGACCTGGCTCTGCGGCGCGTCCCCGAGCAGCACCTCGGCGAGCGGCCGCGCGAGGAGCGCCAGGAGCACCGCGAGGGGCACGAGCGCCACCAGGCACCAGCCGAGCAGGGCGGAGGCGATGCGGTCGACGTCGCTGCGCAGCGAGCGTGCGAGCGGCGCGGCGAGCAACGGGACCACCGCGCCCGCGAGCGCCCCGCCGGCCGCGACCTCGAAGAGGACGTTGGGCAGCAGGTTCGCCGTGTTGTACGCGTCGCCGAGCGCCGTCGACCCGAGCTCCCGCGACTGGACCACCGTCCGCCCGAAGCCGACGACGCGGCTCAGCACCGTGACGACGGCGATCATCGCGGCCGCGCCGGCGATCCCCCCGGCGAGGCCTCGCAGGCGCGGGCTCAGCGCCGACCCCACGCGTCGAGCTCGCGCAGGACGGGCGTCCGGGCGATCACCTCCGTGAAGCTGACCCGCTCGCTGGCGAGCGTCAGCCCCACCGCGCCCGCCAGGAGGGCGAGCCGCCCGGCCCGGCCGTGCGCGACGACCGCACCGACGCCGACGAGCGCGCCGAGGGCGTTCGCCCCGCCGTCGCCGAGCATGTCCCGCTCACCCAGGTCCCGCGGGAGCGCCGCCGCCACGGAGCCGAGGACGGCCCCGCCCACCGGCGCCGCGGGACCCGCCAGCAGGGCCGCCGCGGCGAGCCCGGCGGCCTTGAGGGCCCTCCCGGGGCGCAGGTCCAGCAGGTTGAGCAGGTTCGCGCCGGCGGCCACGAGCGCACCCGAGACGCCGACGTCGAGCACGCGCGCGAGCCGCCCGCCCGCGGCACGGCCGGGCAGGAGCGCGACCGCCACGAGCGACGTCGCTCCGATGCCCAGGACCTTGAGGCCGCCCGTGGTGAGCTCGCCGTGCGCGAGCGCACCCAGGTGCCCGCGCAGGCCCTTGCGGGACCGGGCCCTGTCCTCGGTGAGGTCGTCGACCACCCCGAACCCCGCCGCGCCGGCCGCGGCCACGGCGCACGCCGCCGCGGTGCGTCGGTCGGGGGCGCCGAGAACCGCCCCGGCCACGAGCCCGATCGCGACCGCGGGGCCCTCGAGCAGGCTCAGCGTCGCCCCGCGGTGGTTGACCCGGTCCCAGGGCCGGACCGCGGGTGCCGGCAGCCTGTCCGCCGCCCGTCGGGCCAGCCACGTCGTCACCGCGGCGGTCAGCCCCGCCGACACGGCGCGGGCGAGCCCCCGCGACTCCGGTCCCGGCACCCCGCTCACCCCTGCCCGCCGGCGTCGCCGTCCTGCCCGTCAGCCGGCGCGCCGTCGGTCGCGCCCTCGCCGGAGGTGGTGGTGCCGTCGCCGACGTCGGCCCCCTCGCCGTCGGGCGTCGTGCCGTCACCGGCCGGGGGCTCCGGCTCCCGGACGACCGGGGGAAGGACCACGCGCGGCGGCATCAGCGCCGTCGCGCTCTCGGCGGTCCCGTAGTGCCCGACCGTCCCGCTGATGCGGGCCGCGAGCGCCAGCGGCACCGCGACCTGTCCCGAGGTGCGCTGAACCGACTCCACTGTGCTCACCAGGTCCGCGGTCGCCTCGTCGGCCCGGATCCGCTGCACCAGGCTCGGCTCGACGTAGTCACCGCCGGCGACCACGGCGCCGGCGGACCGGAGCTGCACCGCGGTGCTGATCTGCTGCGCGGCGCCCAGCAGGCGCTCCTGCAGCTCCGCCTGCTCCTCGGCGTCCTCCGGCTCCGCCGTCGCCTGGGCCTCCTCGACCTCCTCGGCCTCCGTGGCGCTGACCGCGGGTCCGGCGAGCACGACGACGGCGTCCGCCGGTGCCGTCACCTCGCCCTCGACGGTGAGGAGCCCGCCCTCCCGCAGCAGGTCGAGCAGGAGGCCGGCGGACTCGCCGAGGGCGTCGGGGTCCTCGGGGCGAGCCGTCGTCAACGCCTGGGCCAGGGCCTCCGCCAGCTCGGTGCCGGTCCCGGCGTCGTCGGGCGGCTGCGGGTCGAGGTACTCCACGAGCCGCCCGGCCAGCGACTGCCGGAAGGCCAGCTGCGCCGGATCCGTCCAGGCCTCGGTGACCTGGACGGACGCCGAGACGGTCGCGCCGGCCTGCTCGAGCCGGGCGACGACGGCCTCGCGCACCTCGGCCTCGACCTCGGCCACCTGCACGACGGCCACGCGGCGCTCCCCGAGGACGTCGGCCAGCAGGTCGTCGGCGACGGCGTCGAGCGCGGCCTCGCTGCGGCTCAGGTCGGCCTGCGTCGTGTCGAGCTGGGTGCGCAGGTCGGCCCGCTCCTCCCGGAGCTGGTCCACCTGCCCGGTGAGGGTGTCGCCGATCGACTGCTCGAGCGGACCGGCACCGAGGGCGATGCCGACGGCCAGGGCGAGGAACACCGACTGTCTCTTATACACATCTCGAGCCCACGAGACACTGAGCGATCTCGTATGCC
>NZ_CAMPHH010000112.1 GCF_946885855.1 uncultured Actinotalea sp.
CCGGCCGCCCAAGCCGCGTGACTAACCGCTGTCACCTATCCGTGCAGCAGACCCTCCAGCCGGCGGCTGCAGAGGCGTTAACGAGGTGCCGGAGCGGGTGCGGACCACCCTCCTCCACGAGCTCGGGCACGCCTACAGCTCCGACGAGACGCGCTTGCACGAGCCCGGCGTGTCCTGCGGTGTCGCGGAGGCGCCGAGGACGGCGTGCTTCCAGTCCGGTCCGCCGTTCAGCCGAACCATGTCTCATCGCGACCTCGCGGACGTGTCGGCCCCCGCTGGTACCGCAGCCGGCGGAGGCCTTCTCCGGCCCGAGGTGGCGGAGCAGCCGACCACTGCAAGCCTGGGAACTCCACGGTAAGCCGCGCCACTGCTCGCATCACGGGACTGGCGCGAACACCCTCGCTTGAGGGTCGGGAGGGGTGACCCGTTGGCTTATGCCCTTGGCACACCATGAGGCACCTAGGAGTGACATGTATATGACACGTGGATCGCACAGCCGCCTGAACTTTCGAGCGCCGCTTCCTAGCCGTGCGCCTCACGGCGCCACGGGGCTCAGAAGCGCCGCGGATGGCTAGCGAGCGGTGCCGCAGGCATGCCCGGTGGCTCCCGTGGACCAGGGTGTGCCAGCCAGAGCGGCCTCATGGCCCCCAGCGGTGATCAGCTTCGATTGGGCACGTATTGGGCACGGACAGGCAGAAGGCCCCGCGGAAACGGGGCCTGACCTGCGGTTTTACTGTGCTCCCGCGACTGGACTCGAACCAGTAACCGTCCGATTAACAGTCGGATGCTCTGCCAATTGAGCTACGCGGGATCGCGCGGTTCGCAATGTTACCCGAACTCCGGCGCTGCCCCGACACCGGCGTGTCGCCTCTACGACGCGGTCCGATCTTCACGTCGTTCCTCGGCTCCGGGGTGGCGATCGTCGGCGAGATCCTCGTGACGCAGGGCATCCAGGAGAACGCGGCCGTCCGCCAGGCCGGAATGGTCACGTTCCTCTTCAACCTGCTCCTGGCGCTCATCGCGATGGCCTCGGTGCTGCTCACGGTCCCGAAGGGCCGCAAGTACGGCGCCGACTGAGCCGCCCGGCCGAACGGGCACGGAGCCGGGTGGGCGCGTTTCGCCCGCCCGGCACCTCGCCCGGGGCGGTCCGGCTCAGCGCAGCCCGGCCGCCTCGCGGACCCGGGCCTCGGCCGCGTCGACGACGGCGGCCGTGGCCGGGTCGTCGAGGTCAACGTCGCCGGCCCCGATGACCTGGGTGAGCAAGGCGCCGTCGTCGGCCCGCCGCAGCACGACGCGCACGGTGCGACCGCGGCCGAGCTCGACCCTCTCCCCGTGCACGACGGAGGACTGCACCCGGTCGTGGACGGCACGCGCCAGGTTGCGCGCGGCTTCCGCCCGGAGCGCGAGGGTCGTCGTCGCGGTGCCGTCCACCCAGGTGACCGCCAGCTCGTCCGTCGCCGGGTCCAGCCGTGCACCGTCGACGTCCGTCCAGGCGCGACGCAGGACCTCCTCGCCCTCGGCGACCGCCAGGCCGCCCCTGGTCGCGACGACCCACCCGTCGGAGGTCGTGCGGCCGACCGCGAGCGGGGCGTCGCCGTCGGCGATCCCGAGGCGGATCCGGACGTCGTCGGGGAGGCCGGGGCGTCGCCGGCGCAGGAGTGGCATGGCACCACGGTAGGCCGTCCCAGACGCCTCGGGCCTCGGCCGGCGAGCGCCCGACCGGAGCCGCGGGCGTCAGTGGGCCAGGTGGGGCTTGAACCCACGACCGACGGATTATGAGTCCGCTGCTCTGACCGGCTGAGCTACTGGCCCTCGCGGTCCGTCAGGCTAGCAGCGCCGCTGTGCTGTTCGGGTGACCGCCGTGAGCGGCAGCACCCCTGTCCCTCTTGCGCGGGGAGTCCAGGGGCGTATCGTCCGCCGCATGAATCCGCAACGGCGCGGTGTTCTCATCAGGGGTCTCTTCGTCCTCCTCGTGGCGGGCTTCGCGGTCCAGCTCGCGGTCCACGAGCGCTGGCGCGAGCCGTATCCGGCTCTCTCCCAACCCGCCTTCGGCGGGGCCGTGCCCGGTGGGAACGTCGCCGTCGCCGACGAGCCGGTGGTCGAGGTGACCTACGCGGACGGCACGACCCGGGTCTTCGGGCACCGCGAGATCATGGCGCAGTCCAAGTCCTCGCCGATCACGGTGTACGGGAACGCCTTCCACCCGGAGAGTCCCCGCCGCCACGACCCGGAGACGGTGGCGTGGCTCAGCGAGCGGGTGGCACAGCTCGGCGGCGGGCGTGAGCCGCAGACGATCACACTCGACTGGCAGGTGGCGCGGTACGACCTGAGGGCCGGGGGGCCCCCGGTGTACTCGAGCCTGGACCGGCTGGAGCTGGACCTGGCAGGCCGCGATGGGTGACCGTGTCGACGCGTGGATCCACGGCGGGGCCTTCACGCGGACGTCCCTCGCCCGCTACCGGATCGTCTACAGCGTCATCGTCCTGCTGACGCTTCCCGACTTCTCGTGGGTCGCAGCGTTCCCCGACTCCCTCTACAAACCACCCATCGGGCCGTTCATGCTCGCTGACGGGTTCCCGCCGGAGGGCTTGCTGCAGGGCCTCGAGGCGATCGTGGCCATCTGCTTCGTCGCCATGCTCCTCGGCTGGCACACCCGGACGGCGTCGTTCCTCGCGGTGGTCGCGTCGATCGTCGGCTTCGGGTTCACCTATAGCCTGGGCAAGATCGACCACGACATCCTGATCGTGATCGTGCCCGCCTTCATGGCGCTCGCCGGATGGGGCGACCGCCTGTCCCTCGACGCCGTGCGACGGCGAGGCGCCGGGCGACCGGAGGCACCGGAGGCTGCCGAGCACTGGCCGCTGCGGATGTTCGCCCTCGTCGTCGGGCTCGCGTTCATCACGGCTGCGCTGCCGAAGATCCGCGGCGGATGGCTCGACCCCACCAGCCAGGCGATCCAGGGCCGCCAGCTGAGGCACTACTACACCAGCGGTGCCGACGGGCAGCTCGCCGGGCTCGTCCTCGAGATCACCGACCCCGTGGTGTGGGAGCTCCTGGACATCGCGACGATCCTCCTGGAAGCGGGCATGATCCTCGCGGTCCTGAGCTGGGCCGGCACGCGGTTCGGCTTCGCGGTCGCCTCCCTCTTCCACCTGGGCGTGTGGCTCGTGATGGACATCGCGTTCTACATGAACGTGGTCGCCTACGGCTTCGTCGTGACCTGGGACAGGTGGCCGCGGACGCGACCGGCCGCCCGCACGGCGCCCGGGTGGCTGGTGCGCGGTGCCCCGGTCGTGGTCCTCCTCGGGGGCTTCCTCTGGTCGCAGGTCCTCGCCGTGACCGGTAACGCAGCGCCGGTCGTCTATCCCGTCGTGCTGGTGGCGGGTGCCGTCGTGGGTGCCGGGTTCCTCGGTGCGGGAGCGGTGCGCTGGCTGCGTCGGGCGAGGACCGACGCACGGGGCGGGGTCCTGGTCTACGACGCCGACTGCGGCTTCTGCACGCGCTCGGCGACCTGGCTCGCCGGTCGCGGTGCCGGACGCGTCGAGCTGGCCGCCTGGCAAGCCGTTCCCGACCTGGCCCAGCTCGGGCTGACCGCGGACGACGTCGCGCGACGCGCCTACTGGAGGGCGCAGGACGGGGATCTGCGCGGCGGCGCCGCGGCGATCGCCTCGGCCATGATCGCCCGAGGAGGCCTCGCGAGATGGGCGGGGGTTGCGATCGGGAGCCCCCTCGTCGTTCCCCTCGCCGCGCTCGTCTACGGCCGCGTCGCTCGGCACCGCCACGTCATGCCCGGGAGCACGGACGCCTGCCGGCTCCCGCCGTCCGGCGTGCTCGGTGGTGACGCCGTGGCGGGCGGCCGTGAGACCTCGGACGGCCCCGACGAATCCCGTCGGCGTCCTGCTGCGCGGACGCGCCGGGGCGACCGCGAGCGGTGAGGACGACTCACAGCACGGCCTGGAGGAACTCCTGCGTGCGCCCGTGCTTCGGTGCGCTGAACATCACCTCGGGCGACGCCTCCTCGATGATCCGGCCGTGGTCGAACATGAGGATCCGGTTCGAGACCTCGGCGGCGAACTGCATCTCGTGCGTGACGATGAGCATGGTGATGTCGGTGTTCCGGGCGACGTCCCGCAGCACCGTCAGGACCTCCCCGACCAGCTCCGGGTCGAGCGCGGACGTGACCTCGTCCAGGAGCAGGATCTCGGGGTCCATCGCGAGCGCCCGGGCGATGGCGACGCGCTGCTGCTGACCGCCGGACAGCTGGAGCGGGTGCGCGATCGCCTTGTCGGCGAGACCCACCTGCTCCAGGAGCTCCCGCCCGCGTGCCTCGGCCTCCTTCTTGGAGCGGCCCAGAACGTGGACGGGCGCCTCCACGACGTTCTCCAGCACGGTCATGTTGGGGAAGAGGTTGAACTGCTGGAAGACCATGCCGATGCGCCGGCGGAGCCGGTCGACGTCCTTGGGCTTGCGCGCCACCCGCTTGCCGCCGCGCATCTCGTGGGTCAGCGGCTCACCTTCGATGAAGAGGAAGCCACCGGTGAGCTCCTCCAGCGTCATGACGAGCCGCAGGATCGTCGTCTTGCCGGAGCCGCTCGGACCGATGAGCGTGACGTGGTCGCCCTGGTGGACGGAGAAGTTCAGGCCGTCGAGGACGACCGTCTCGCCGAAGGTCTTGCGGACGTCGCGGAACTCGATGACCGGCGGGCGCTCGCTGCCCCCGGAGGTGGCGGGTCCGTGGTGCGGGGACGGGACGGGGGTGTCAGTAGGCAAGGCGGTTCTCCAGTCTGCGCACCAGCAGGGACGTGGGGTAGCTCGCGGCCAGGAAGATCAGCCCGGCGATCGTGAAGGCCTCCGTGTAGGCGAAGACCTGGGAGCCGTACTCCTCGGCCCGGGTCACCATCTCCACGACGAAGATCACGGTGAGGAACGGGGTGTCCTTGAACATCGAGATCACCCACGTGCCGAGCGCCGGGACGGTGGCACGAAGGGCCTGGGGGACGACGACGCGCCGCCACGTCCGCGTCACGGGCAGGGACAGGGCTGTGGCGGCCTCCCACTGGCCGCGGGGGATCGACTCGATGCCCGCCCGGTACACCTCCGCCATGTAGGCGGCGTAGTGCACGCCGAGCACGCCGATGCCGATCCAGAGCGCCGGCACGTCCGCCGGAAGCGCGTAGTAGACGAACAGCAGCTGGATGACCAACGGCGTCATCCGGATGAACTCCATGATCCCGTGCACCGGCTTGGCGATGACGGCGGGCGCGAGACGTCGCGTGATCGCGACGACGAGGCCGAGGACTGCGGCGACGACCGAGCCCACGACCGTCGCGACGAGCGTGACCTGGACGAAGGCCTCCAGCAGCACGGGCAGGACGGCGGCAGCGCGCTCCCAGCTCCACAGCGACCCCATCAACCCACCTCCGCCGTCGTCCGGACCGGCTTGCGCAGGCGGAAGGACTCGCGCAGCGGGGGAGCGGTGCCGAGCCTGTGCTTGGCGTGCCGCTCGACCAGGTTCGCCACGAGGACGAGCGCGAGGGCGATGAGGAAGTAGATGATCATCCCGACGCCGTAGGAGAAGAAGGTGTCACCCGTGCCCCGACGCAGCTGCTCGGTGACGTAGGTGAGGTCCTGCAGGAGGATCACCGAGGCGACGGCGGTGCCCTTGAGGAGCATGACGAGCAGGTTCGTCAGCGACGGGATCATGATCGCCCAGGCCTGCGGCCAGATGATCCGGCGCATCCGGTGGAACGGGCTGAGGCTCAGTGCGGTCGCGACCTCCCACTGGCCCTTGGGCACGGCGTTGATGGAGCCGCGGACGACCTCCGCGCCGTACGCGCCGTAGTTCAGACCCAGGGCGATGATCCCGGTGAGGAGGGACTCGAGCCGGATGCCCATGAGCGGCAGCACGTAGAACAGCCAGAAGAGCTGCACGAGCAGCGAGGTGCCGCGGAAGAACTCGACGACCACGCGGGCCGCGCCGCGCGCCAGGATGTTCTCCTGACGCGCGGCGAGCCCGAGCGTGACCGCGACGACGAGCGCGAGCGCTGCGCCGCCGACGGTCAGCTGCAGGGTGACCAGCACCCCGTCGACGATCCTCGGCCACGCGTTCGCCAGGGCCTCGAGGTTGTCCATGGGGGTCGGGACCTCAGCCCAGGTCTCCGGCGCAGAGGTCCTCTGTCGTCAGGTCGCCCGTCGGGCGCTCCTCGGCGGTGAACCCGAAGTCGCCGACGATCGACAGGTAGCGCTCCTCGTCGGCGACGATCTCCGCGAGCACCTCGTTGTACGCCTCGAGGAGCTCCGTGTCCCCGTCGCGGAAGACCGTGCCGCCGGCGCCGACCTGCGGCACGCCGTCGATCTCCTGCACGAAGGACTCGGTCACCTCGACCGGGGCGTCGCTGTTGTCGGCCATCCAGTTCAGGGAGATGCCCGTGAGCGCAAAGGCGTCGGCGCGACCGTTGACGACGGCGTCCATGCCGTCGTTCGGGCCGCCGACCTGCAGCGCGTCGATGCCCAGCTGCTCGGCGTAGCTCGTCTCGATGGCGCCGGTCATCGTGGCGAAGGAGACGTCCTCCTCCGACTCCGCGATCGAGGTGATGTCGGTCAGCCCGAGCGGGTTGCCCTCCTCGACCATGAGCGCGGTCGTGTACATGAACTCCGGCTCGCTGAACGCGGCCTGCTCGCAGCGCTCCGGGAGGATCGACATGCCCGCGCTGATGACGTCGAAGCGGCCGGCCGTCAGCCCCGGGATGAGCTGACCGAACTCGGCCTGGACGCCCTCGATCTCGTCGATGCCGAGCTCGGAGAAGATCTCGCGGTGCAGCGCGACGGTGGCCCCGGTCAGGTCCCCGTTGTCGTCCTCGAAGCTGTAGGGCGCCTCGCCGGCGAAGCCGACCGTGATCGACCCGCTCTCCCGGGCGGCTTCCAGGGTGCTGCCGGAGGAGTCGGACTCCCCGCCGCAGGCGGCGACCGTCGTCAGTGCCAGGACGCCGAGCCCGGCCGTCAGCGCGCGACGGCGTGCGGCAGTGTTCGTCATGAGGTCCCCTTCGGTTGGACGAGGCACACGCCCCACTGCCGGACCGCTGAGGTCCCGACGCAGGATGAGTCGCCCCGAATGGTCATGGCGCGTCGTTGACCGTACGCGCATCGATCGTTGGCTTCCACCGGCAAGATCGATGGTGATCCGGTCCCGGATGACCAGCGACGGAGGGCCGAGAACGTCGCCTGACCAGCCATCCCGGCCGGGCGGCCGCGGCCTGCGCAGCAGTCGTGTGCGCAGGGGGCACTGTTATCGAAATGTGATCTGCGGCGCTGGCGGCCCTCGCGCGCGGCGCACGCTCGCTGCCCGGCGGGACGGCCGTCACCGCGGTGACGCAGGCGCCGTCGGATCCCGCTGGGCATCGGGTGATCCACGGGTGAAAACCCGGTCCTCCACTGGCCCCGACCACGCGATCCGCAGAGACTTCAGACATGGACGAGCTCGTGGTGATGGTGACCGATGCGGACGTGAAGGCCGCCCGGGACGCCGTGCGACGCGCGCAGCTGGACGGCGTGGCTCCTGAGCGCCTGGCGCGGCTCCGGCGCGATCTCGAGCAGCTCTACCGCCTCCAGGCCCGCCAGATGATCGACGAGTTCCGGGCGCGCGAGCGGGGCTGAGCCGCATCGACGACAGCGGCTGAGCAGCGGACGTGACCGCGGCTGAGCCGCTGGGGACCCGGGACTAGCATCGCTGGCGCGTCCCTGCCGGACGCGACGAGCCGAAGGCTGCGGAGGTCGGACATGGGCGGCGGCCACGCGCACGGGCACGCGCCGACGGCGACCGGCCGGCACCGGCGACGCCTGCTCGCCGTGCTGCTCCTGACGTTGCTGGTGGCGGGCGTGCAGGTCGTCGGCGGACTGCTGTCCGGGTCGCTGGCGCTCCTGGCGGACGCGGGGCACATGCTCACCGACGCCACGGGCGTCGGCATCGCACTCGTCGCGGCCACCCTCGCCTCCCGCCCCGCGACCGACGCGCGCACCTTCGGCCTGCAGCGGGCGGAGATCCTCGCCGCGCTGGCGAACGGGCTGCTGCTCCTCGCGCTGGGCGTGTGGGTCGTCGTCGAGGCGGTGCGGCGCTGGTCCGACCCACCCGACGTCGCGACGGGCCTGATGCTCGCGGTGGCGCTGGGTGGTGCGGCCGCCAACCTCGTCGGCCTGCTCCTGCTGCACCGGGGCCGCGAGGAGAGCCTGAACGTCCGCGGTGCCTACCTCGAGGTGCTGGCGGACCTCCTGGGCTCGATCGCCGTGATCGTCGCGGCGGTCGTCATCATGATGACCGGCTGGACCCGCGCCGACGTCGTCGCGTCCGCGGTCATCGGTGCCGTCGTGGTGCCGCGCGCCGCGCTGCTGCTGCGGGACGTCGTCGACGTGCTGCTCGAGGCGACCCCGCGCGGGCTGGACCTGCAGCAGGTCCGCGACCACATCGGCGGGGTCCGCGGCGTCCTCGAGGTCCACGACCTCCACGCGTGGACGATCACCAGCGGCGCGCCCGCGCTGTCGGCGCACGTCGTCGTCGACGCCGACTGCCTCGCCGAGGACCGCACGGGCGAGGTGCTGGACCGGCTCACGGCCTGCCTGACGGAGCACTTCGCCGTCGAGCACTGCACGTTCCAGCTCGAGCCGGTCGGCCACCGCGAGCACGAGGCCGCCCAGCACGCCTGAGCCCCGGTCCCCTCCCGCCGGACCCGAGCCGACGCGAACCCGGAGCCGTCAGCGCGGGGCGTGCCGCTCGAGGAAGGCGAACACCTCCGTCTGGTCCACGCCCGGGAAGGCCCCGACCGGGAGGGCGGCGAGCATGCTGGCGTGGGGACGCGCGGCCGGCCATGCCCGGCCGTCCCACCGCGCCGCGAGGTCGGCGGGCGGGCGGCGGCAGCAGTCCGGTTCCGGGCAGCGCGACACGGCCCGTTCCGTCGTCTCCCGGCCCCGGAACCAGCGCACCTGGGCGAACGGCACCCCGACGCTCACGGAGAACGTCCCGTCCCCGCCCGCCTGCACCCGGGACGTGCACCAGTACGTGCCCGTCGCGGTGTCCGTGTACTGGTAGTACGGGCTGAAGCGGTCCGGGACGTCGAACACCACGCGGGCGGTCCAGCGGCGGCAGACGGGCTGGCCCTCGATCGCGCCGAGCGCGTCGCTGGGGAAGCGGACGCCGTCGTTCTCGTACGCCTTGTGCAGCGTGCCGTCCTCGTGGACCTTCATGAAGTGCACCGGGATGCCGAGGTGCCGGGTCGCGAGGTTGGTGAACCGGTGCGCGGCGGTCTCGTAGGGCACACCGAAGGCGTCCCGGAGGTCCTCGACGGACAGGCGCCGCTCGTCCTTCGCGGTGCGCAGCATGCCGACGGCGGCCTCCTGCGGCACGAGCAGCGCGGCGGCCAGGTAGTTGGTCTGCACCCGCTGGCGCAGGAAGTCTCCGTAGTCGGTGGGCTCGCCGTGGCCGAGGACGTGCGCGGCGAGCGCCTGCAGCACCACGGAGCGGGGGTCGCTCGAGACGGCCGTGGCGTGCGGGAGGTAGATCCGCCCGTGCGCGGTGTCGGTGACGGAGCGCGTCGAGTGCGGCAGGTCGTGGACGTGGTGGAGCGTGAAGCCGAGGTGCGCGGCGATCTCCGCGGTCTCGCGCTGCGACAGCGGACCGCCCGTGTGGCCGACGGCGGCGAGCAGCTCCTGGGCGTGCGTCTCCAGGTCCCCGAACCAGTTGTCCTGGTCGCGCATCGTCGCCCGCAGCTCCGAGTTCGCGCGCCGGGCCTCCTCCGGGGTCGCCGCGCGCTCGGTGAGCAGTCGGGCGATCTCTCGCTGCAGCCCGACGATCGTCTCCAGGGCGTCGGCCGGGAGCGAGCGCCCCACCTTGACCTGCGGCAGCCCGAGCGCGGCGTGCAGGGGCCCGCGCTGGGCGCGTTCGAGCTCGATCTCCAGCGCGGCGCGCCGGCTGGGTGGCTCGGGGGAGAGCAGGTCCGCCAGCGTCACGCCCAGCACCTCGGCGACCAGCTGCAGCAGGGACAGGCGCGCCTCACGGCGGCCGTTCTCCAGGACGGAGATCTGGGACGGCGCGCGGCCGACGGCGGCGCCGAGGTCCTCGAGCGTCAGGCCGCGCTGGGTCCGCAGGTGGCGCACGCGACGGCCGATCACGAGCGGGTCGACCGCGGGCCGCTCGCGCGCGCCGTCGCCGCCGTCGGCATGCCGGGCGCCGGGGTCCGCCGCGGCGGTGCGAGGACCCACCGGTGCACGGCCGGGCGCGCGTGCCGACACGCCGGGCGCCGCCGTCGGGCGGTGGGGCGCGGGGTGGGCGGAGGTCCGTGGTGCGGGAGCCATGCCTCAC
>NZ_CAMPHH010000113.1 GCF_946885855.1 uncultured Actinotalea sp.
CCCAGCCGTGGACCATGACGTCCCTCTCGAAGAAGTCCGGCGGGCCAGCCCTGGTCCCGGTCCATCGACCCGTCGGTAGTCGCGCTCTTCCACGCTAGGGGCGGGCAGAAACCGCTCCCTGGGACCTCCGGCACCCGTCCACCGCCGCGAGGTCGGCCCGTGTGCGCGAGGTCGGCACGCAGGGGTGCCGACCTCGCGCGGAGGTGCCGACCTCGCGCGGTGGGAGCCGTGAGAAAGCGGGCCCTTGGTCCCCGGAACCTGCGCCGGGCGCGCTGGACGCTGGAGCCCTGACGCACGGCAACGAGGCCGTCGTCCGGCACGAGAAGAGGACCTCCGGTGGCGAAGTACGTCTACGACTTCAGCGAGGGGAACAAGGACCTCAAGGATCTTCTCGGCGGGAAGGGTGCGAACCTCGCCGAGATGACCCGACTGGGCCTGCCGGTCCCCCCGGGCTTCACGATCACGACCGAGGCATGCCGCGCCTTCATGGCCGACGGCCAGCTCCCGCCCGAGCTCCGGGTCGAGGTCACCATGGCGGTGCGCCGCCTCGAGGACGCCATCGGGCGCAACCTCGGCGACCCCTACGACCCGCTGCTGGTCTCCGTGCGCTCGGGCGCCAAGTTCTCCATGCCGGGGATGATGGAGACCGTCCTCAACATCGGGCTCAACGACGCGAGCGTGCAGGGTCTGGCGAAGTTCTCCGACGACGAGCGCTTCGCATGGGACTCCTACCGCCGGCTCATCCAGATGTTCGGCAAGACGGTGCTCGACATCGACGGCGCGGTCTTCTCCGGCGCGCTGGACGACCTCAAGGCCGCCCGCGGCGTCAGCGCCGACACGGACCTCACGGCCGCGGACCTGCACGAGCTCACCGGCACGTTCAAGGACATCGTCCGCGAGCAGTCGGGCCGGGAGTTCCCCCAGCACCCGCGCGAGCAGCTCGACCTGGCGATCACGGCCGTCTTCAACTCCTGGAACACCGAGCGCGCGCGCCTGTACCGCCGCCGCGAGCGGATCCCGCACGACCTGGGCACCGCGGTCAACGTCGTCTCGATGGTCTTCGGCAACCTCGGCACCACGTCGGGCACGGGCGTGTGCTTCACCCGCGACCCCTCCACCGGCCACTCCGGCGTCTACGGCGACTACCTGCCCAACGCCCAGGGCGAGGACGTCGTCGCCGGCATCCGCAACACCCTGACGCTGGCGGACCTCGAGCAGCTGGACCCGACGTCGTACACCGAGCTGCGCCAGGCCATGCGCCGCCTGGAGACGCACTACCGCGACCTGTGCGACATCGAGTTCACCATCGAGCGCGGCAAGCTGTGGATGCTCCAGACCCGCGTCGGCAAGCGCACGGCGGGCGCGGCGTTCCGGATCGCGACACAGCTCGTCGACGAGCACCTCATCACCATGGACGAGGCGCTCGAGCGGGTCACCGGCGCTCAGCTGAGCAAGCTGATGTTCCCGCAGTTCGACGCGGCGGCGGACGGTCGCACGCTCCTGGCGACCGGCATGGCCGCCTCGCCGGGCGCCGCCGTCGGCATGGCGGTGTTCGACTCGGCGACGGCCCAGCAGTGGGCTGCCGACGGCAAGGACGTCATCCTCGTGCGCCGGGAGACGAACCCCGACGACCTCGGCGGCATGATCGCCGCCGTCGGCGTCCTCACCTCGCGCGGTGGGAAGACCTCGCACGCCGCCGTCGTGGCGCGGGGCATGGGGACCACGTGCGTCGTGGGCGCGGACGCGCTCGACGTCGACGTCGTGGCGCGCCGGATCACCGTCGGCACCCGCGTCGTCACGGAGGGCGAGGTCATCGCGATCGACGGCTCGAGCGGGGAGATCTTCCTCGGCGAGGTGCCGGTCGTGCCGTCGCCGGTCGTCCGCTACCTCGAGGAGGGGCTGGACGTCGCGCTCGACATGGCGCACGACGACGAGACGCGTGAGCTGGTCAGGGCCGTCGACCGGATCCTCACCCATGCGGACACCGTCCGGCGGCTCCGGGTGCACGCCAACGCGGACACCCCGGGCGACGCGCACCGGGCGCGGGTCTGGGGGGCCCAGGGGATCGGGCTGTGCCGCACCGAGCACATGTTCCTCGGCGACCGGCGCGTGCTCATCGAGCGGCTCATCGTGGCCCGGGACGACGCGGAGCGGCACGCCGCCCTCGACGCCCTGCTGCCGCTGCAGCGCGCCGACTTCCTCGAGATCCTGCGCGAGATGGACGGCCGCCCGACGACGATCCGGCTCATCGACCCGCCGCTGCACGAGTTCCTGCCGGACCTCACGGAGCTGTCGGTCAAGGTGGCGCTGGACGCCGAGCGCGGTGCCACCGGCCCCGAGGTCGAGCGCGACCGCGTCCTGCTGACCGCGGTCAAGCGGATGCACGAGGCCAACCCGATGCTCGGGCTGCGCGGCGTGCGGCTCGGGATCGTGGTGCCGGGGCTGTTCGCCCTGCAGATCCGCGCGGTCGCGGAGGCGGCGGCGGCGCGCCTGCAGGAGGGCGGCCGGCCGCACGCGGAGATCATGGTCCCGCTCGCGGCGTCGGTCATGGAGCTGCACCTCGTCCGCGACGAGGCCGAGCGGATCCTCGCCGACGTCGCCGCGGAGCAGGGCGTGCAGCTGCACATCCCGATCGGCGCGATGATCGAGCTGCCGCGGGCGGCGCTCACGGCCGACCGGATGGCGCAGGCGGCGGAGTTCTTCTCCTTCGGCACGAACGACCTCACCCAGACGACCTGGGGCTTCTCCCGCGACGACGTCGAGGGCGCGTTCTTCGCCGAGTACACCGAGCGCGGCGTCATCTCCGTGTCCCCGTTCGAGACGATCGACCGCCGCGGCGTCGGCCGGCTCGTGCGGATCGCCGTGGAGGAGGGGCGTTCCGAGCGGCCCGACATCGTCCTCGGCGTGTGCGGGGAGCACGGCGGCGACCCGGAGTCCATCCACTTCTTCCACGAGGTGGGACTGGACTACGTCAGCTGCTCGCCGTTCCGGATCCCGGTCGCCCGGCTCGAGGCCGGCCGCGCCGCGGTCACGGGGGAGGGGGCCAGCGACTCCCGGTGAGACGGGGAGGTCCGAGCCCGGCGCCGCCGGGCGAGGGACCGGGCCGGGTCGGCAGCACCACCGGACTGCCGGCCCGGCCCGTCCGCCGTGCGCACGCCGGGAGGGATGCCGACGACGGCGCCCGTCGCCACCCGGTCAGTAGGCTCCCCGGGTGAGCCGAGACGACACGACGCCGACGACCACCGCGGGAGCGACCGACGCCGACGTCGCCCCCCTCGCGCCGCACCACGCGCGGCCCCGGGGCTGGGGCGAGCGCCTGGGCCTGGCCGGCCGCGGCGCGCTCATCGGCGCCGCCGAGGTCGTGCCGGGCGTCTCCGGCGGCACGATCGCGCTGATCGTGGGGGTGTACGAGACCCTCATCCGCTCCGCGGGCCACCTCGTGCGGGCGGCCGTGACGCTGGTCGGGGCGCTGATCGGTCGGGTGGACCGGTCCCGGCCGCGCCACCACGCCCGCGAGGTGCGCTGGGACGCGGTCCTGCCGATCGGCATCGGCATGCTGCTCGCGGTCGTCGCGGGCGCGGCCCTCCTCGAGCCGCTGCTCGAGCAGTACCCGGTCCAGCTCCGCGCGCTCTTCGCGGGGCTCATCGTCGCCTCGCTCGTCGTCCCGGCTCGGATGGTCGGCGGGCGCTGGACGCTCGGGGAGGTCGGTGTCGCCGTCGTCGCGGCGGCCGCGGCCTTCTTCCTCACCAGCATCCCGCCGGCGGCGGAGCAGGACCCGTCGGCGCTCGTCGTCTTCGGGGCCGCGGCGGTCGCGATCTGCGCCCTCGTGCTGCCGGGGATCTCCGGCTCCTTCCTCCTGCTCACCCTCGGCCTGTACCAGCCGACCCTCGCGGCGGTGAACGACCGGGACGTCGCCTACCTGGGCGTGTTCGTCCTCGGCGCGATCTTCGGCCTGTCCGTCTTCGTCTCGGGCCTGCAGTGGCTCCTCGAGCACCGCCACCGCATCACCCTCGTCGTCATGACCGGCCTCATGGCGGGGTCGCTGCGCGCGCTCTGGCCGTGGCAGGACGACGACCGCGGCCTGCTCGCGCCGGGCGAGTCCCTCGGGGCCGTGCTGGCGCTCTTCGCCGTGGGCGTGGCGGTGGTGGTGACGCTCATCCTCGTGGAGGACCGCATCCAGTCCCGGCAGCCGGCGCCCCACCACCGCGCCGCGGAAGGCCCGCCCGCCTGAGGGGTGGCCACCCAGGCCTCCCGCCGAGGACGGGAGACGGTCCCGCCCGACCGGAATGCCGGTCGGTGCGACCGCGGTTAGCGTCCAGGTGGGCGGCGCTCGGTCGCGGCCGGTGCCCGCCCACCGTCCACAGCCGCCGAAGCACACGGAGGATCCATGCCCACCCGTACCGCACGCACCGCCTGGAACGGCTCCCTGCAGGACGGCTCCGGCCAGGTCGAGCTGACCAGCTCGAAGGTCGGCACCTACGACGTCTCCTTCCCGCGCCGCGCGGCCGACGACGCGGGCGGTGTCACGAGCCCGGAGGAGCTCATCGCCGCTGCGCACTCGTCCTGCTTCGCGATGCAGCTCTCGGCGCTCGTCGGCGAGGGGGGCGGCACCGTGCAGGCCCTCGAGGTCACGGCGGACGTGTCGCTCGCGCCCGACCCGGCGGGCGGCTTCCAGATCGACGCGATCCGGCTCACGGTCACGGGCGAGGTCGACGGCCTCGACGAGTCCGGCTTCCTCGCCGCCGCGCAGAAGGCCAAGGACACCTGCCCGGTGAGCAAGGCCCTCACCGGCACGACGATCACCCTGGAGGCGTCGCTCGCCTGAGCCGCCCCCTGCACGACGACGAGCCCGCACGCCGGGCACGACGACAGCGCCCCGTCCGGCCTCCCGGGCGGGGCGCCGTCGTGCACGGGTCAGGGGTGAGCGGTCAGGACCTCGTACGGCTGCGGCTCACGCGCTCGCGGGCATGCTCGGGTCCAGGACGACCTTGATGCAGCCGTCATCCTTCTTCTGGAACGTCTCGTACATCGCGGGCGCGTCCTCCAGCGACGTCCGGTGCGTGCGCAGGTCGAGCACGCCGAGCGGGTCGTCGTCGCGGGACACCAGGGGCAGGACGTCGTCGATCCAGGTGCGCACGTTCGCCTGGCCCATGCGCACGGTGACCTGCTTGTCGAAGAGCTCCATCATCGGCAGCGGGTCCGCCGAACCGCCGTACACGCCGGACAGGGACAGGGTGCCGCCGCGCCGCACCGAGGAGATCGCGGTGTAGAGCGCCGCGAGGCGGTCCATCCCGGCCTTGTCCATCATCTTCCGACCCACCGCGTCGGGCAGGAAGGCCGCCGCCTTCATCGCCGTCTCGGCGACCGGCGACCCGTGCGCCTCCATGCCGACGGCGTCGATGACCGAGGAGGGGCCGCGGCCGTCGGTGAGGTCCCGCAGGGCGGCGGGCACGTCGTCGACGTCCCGCAGGTCGATGGCCTCGATCCCGTGCCGGCGGGCCATCTCGAGGCGCTCGGGCACCAGGTCCACCCCGAAGACCCGGCGCGCGCCGAGGTGCGCGGCGATCCGCGCCGCCATCTGGCCGATCGGGCCCAGGCCGATGACCGCCACGTCCCCGCCGGGCCGCACGTCGGCGTACTGGACCGCCTGCCACGCCGTCGGCACGACGTCGGACAGGTACAGCCAGCGCTCGTCGGGCGAGCCGTCGTCCGGCACCTTCACCGGGCCGAACTGCGCCTGCGGGACCCGCAGGTACTCCGCCTGGCCGCCCGCGACGTGCCCGTAGAGCTTCGTGTAGCCGAAGAGCGAGGCGCCCTTGCTCGCGTGGGTGTTCTGCGTCGTCTCGCACTGGGTGGACAGCCCGCGCGAGCACATGAAGCACGAGCCGCACGCGATGACGAACGGCACGACGACCCGGTCACCGGCGGCGAGGTTCGTGACCTGCGGCCCGACCTCCTCGACGATCCCCATCGGCTCGTGGCCGAGGATGTCGCCGGCATCGAGGAACATCCCGAGCGTCGAGTACAGGTGCAGGTCCGAGCCGCAGATGGCGGTCGAGGTGATGCGGATGACGGCGTCCGTCGGCTCGACGATCTGCGGGTCCGGGACCGTCTCGACGCTCAGCTTCTCGGTGCCCTGCCAGGTCAGTGCGCGCACGTGGTCCTCCTGTCGTCGAGCGGCGGGGTGCCGCCGACGACGACGCCCCCTGCCGGGCCGTGCGGGCCCGTCGCCCCAGGCTCACCCGGGCGGGTCGGTCCCGCATCCCGGCGGCCGGGTGTCGCCGACGTCCGGGGGCCGGGCGTCCCAGTCGGGTCCCAGCCCCTGCGTGGCAGGATCGCGCCGTGCTGCAGACCGCGACCGCCGACGTCGTCCAGGAGCTGCGGCGCGCCGTCGGCGCCGACGCGGTCGACGACGCCTCGCGGCGCCGCGCGGAGTACTCGACCGACGCGTCGAACTACCGCGTCGTGCCGCGGGTCGTGGTCTTCCCGCGGCACACGGACGACCTGCTCGCGGTCGCCGAGGTCGCCCGGGCCACGGGCACGCCGCTGACCCTGCGGGGTGGTGGCACCTCCGTCGCGGGGAACGCCGTGGGGCCCGGGATCGTCGTGGACACCTCCCGGCACCTGCACCGGATCGGGGAGATCGACCCCGAGGCGCGGACCGCCGTCGTCGAGCCCGGTGTCGTCATGAGCGCCCTGCAGGCGGCGGCCCGACCGCACGGCCTGCGCTTCGGCCCGGACCCCTCGACGCAGAACCGCGCCACCCTCGGGGGGATGATCGGGAACAACGCCTGCGGGCCGCACGCCGTGGCCTACGGTCGGACGGCCGACAACGTGGTCGCCCTGGACGTCGTCGACGGCCACGGCCGCCGGTTCACCGCCTCGGCCGGGTCCGGGGCCCTCGACGCGGTGCCCGGCCTCGCGGGGCTGGTCACGGCGAACCTGGCGACGATCCGCACGGAGTTCGGGCGGTTCGGCCGGCAGGTCTCCGGGTACTCGCTGGAGCACCTGCTGCCCGAGCACGGCACGGACCTGGCGAAGTTCCTCGTCGGGACCGAGGGCACGCTCGTCACCCTCCTCGGCGCGACCGTGCGGCTCGTGCCGATCGCCGACGCCGCGGTGCTGGTGGTCCTCGGCTACGCGGACATGCCCAGCGCCGCCGACGCCGTGCCGGCGCTCCTCGCGCACGAGCCGCTCGCGGTCGAGGGGCTCGACGCACGCCTGGTCGACGTCGTCCGCCGGCACCGGGGCGAGGCGCACGTGCCCGCGCTGCCCGAGGGTGCCGGCTGGCTCATGGTCGAGATGGGTGGTGCGACGCGCGAGGAGGCCCTGGCCCGCGCCGAGGCGATGGTCGCCGACGCCGCCGCCGTCTCGGCCCGCGTGGTCCCGCCCGGCGCGGAGGCCTCGTCGCTGTGGCAGATCCGGGCCGACGGCGCGGGGCTCGGCGGCCGGACGCCGTCGGGCGCCCAGGCCTGGCCGGGCTGGGAGGACGCCGCCGTGCCGCCGGAGCGGCTCGGGGCGTACCTGCGCGACTTCGACGCGCTCATGGCGCGCCACGGCGTCGACGGCCTGCCGTACGGGCACTTCGGCGACGGGTGCATCCACGTGCGCCTGGACGTGCCGCTCGAGCGCGCCGACGACGTGCCCGGGTTCCGGGCCTTCCTCACCGAGGCGGCCGACCTCGTCACCTCCTACGGCGGGTCCCTGTCCGGTGAGCACGGCGACGGCCGGGCCCGCGGGGAGCTGCTGGACCGGATGTACACGCCCGCGGCGCTGGAGGTGTTCGGACAGGTCAAGTACCTCTTCGACCCGGCTGACGTGCTCAACCCGGGCGTCGTCGTGCGTCCCCGCCCGATCGACGCGGATCTGCGCCGGCCGCACGCCGCGCCCCTGCCGCGGGCGGGTGGCTTCGCCTTCGCCCACGACGGCGGGGACGTCACCACCGCCGTGCATCGGTGCGTCGGCGTGGGCAAGTGCCGCGCGGACTCCTCCGCCGCGGGCGGGTTCATGTGCCCGTCCTACCTGGCCACCCGCGACGAGAAGGACTCCACCCGCGGCCGCGCGCGCGTCCTCCAGGAGATGGCGAACGGGACGCTCGTGCACGGCTGGCGCGCGCCGGAGGTGCACGAGGCGCTCGACCTGTGCCTGTCCTGCAAGGCGTGCTCCAGCGACTGCCCGGCCGGCGTCGACATGGCGCAGTACAAGTCCGAGGTGCTGCACCGCACCTACCGGCGGCGGCTGCGGCCGGTGACCCACTACGCGCTGGGCTGGCTGCCGCGCTGGTCGGCCCTCGTCGGGCGGCTCGGCCTCGGCCGCGTCGCCAACCGGGTGCTGGGCGTCCGGCCGGTCGCGCGGGCAGTGCTCGCGCTCGGCGGCATGGACACCCGGCGCGAGATCCCGCGGTTCGCCGAGGTGCCGTTCCGGCGGTGGTGGGCGCAGGAGTCGCGGACCGGGCACACCCACCGCAACCAGGGCGTGGGCGAGGCGACGACGACGTCGCACGCGGCCGGGGCGGTCGACGCGGCCCGGCGCGTGGTCCTGTGGTCGGACTCGTTCTCCGACGGCTTCGACCCGGACGTGCCGCGCGCGATGATCGAGGTGCTGCGGGACGCCGGGTACGAGGTCATCGTCCCCGACCGGCCGGCGTGCTGCGGGCTGACGTGGATCAGCACGGGACAGCTCGACGGCGCGCGGCGCCGGCTCACCGACCTTCTCGCGGTGCTGGGGCCGTACGCCGTCAACGGCATCCCGATCGTCGGGGTGGAGCCGTCCTGCACCGCGGTGCTGCGCTCGGACCTGCTCGACCTGCTCCCGGACGACCCGCGCGCGGTCGCCGTCGCCCACGCCACGCGCACGCTCGCCGAGCTGCTCACGGCGCCCGCACCCATCGGCCCGGACGACGACTGGCGCCCGCCGCGGCTGGACGGCGTCGAGGTGCTCGCGCAGCCGCACTGCCACCACCACTCCGTCATGGGCTACCAGCAGGACCTCGCGCTGCTCCAGGACGCCGGCGCGCGCGTCCGCGCCCTCGCGGGCTGCTGCGGGCTGGCCGGCAACTTCGGCATGGAGAAGGGCCACTACGACGTCTCGGTCGCGGTCGCGGAGCACGCGCTGCTGCCGGCGCTGCGGGACCTCACCCCCGGGACGGTCCTGCTCGCGGACGGATTCTCCTGCCGGACGCAGGCCGACCAGCTCGGCGGCGCGACGGGCGTGCACCTCGCGCAGCTGCTCGCGGGGCGGCTCGGCGAGCGGTCCGGCGGCACGAGCCGGCCCGGCTCGCCGCGTCCCTGAGCGCCCGCCCGGCGGGGCGGGGCCGTCGGTCGGACGGGTGAGTCGGGCGATCTGATCGGCCCAACCCATATCGCCCGCAATGTCCCAACCCCTACGCTGGGCACCGGCCTGCTCCCGACCGCAGAGGTGCCCGGTGACGTCGAACGCGCTGACCCCTGGTCGCGGGTTCCCGCTCTCCGCGGTCCCGCCCCGGAGCGGCCCCCGTCAGGTCGCGCTGCCGCCGGAGGGCTCGGCCCGGCACACCCGCGCCGACGTGGGGGACCAGCTCGACGCCCTGCTCGGGGAGCACCTGCTGCCCGTGCGCACGCGGACCCCGGGCGCGGACGAGCCGCACCTGCTCGCGGTCGACGCGTCCGGCCGCCCCGTCGTCGTCGAGGTCGTGGGGCGCCTGGACGAGGCGGCCCTCCTGCGCGCGCTCGCGTACGTCGGGCGGGCGGCCAGGATGACGGCGGAGCAGATGGCCGCGGCCTACGGCGGCGGGGCGCGCAGCTTCGGGCCGCACCTGGAGGCCTTCCGCCGCACGGTCTCGCCGTCGTCGCTCGTGCGTCCCTCGGCGGGCGGCGGTGCGCGGCTGCTGGTGGTCTGCACCGAGATCGCGCCCGAGGTCGACGACGTCCTGGAGTTCCTCGTCCAGCCGGGGCACCACGTCGAGGTGCTGCGCGTGCGGGTGACCGCGGACCCGGCCGGCGGGCGCCTCGTCGACGTCGTCCCGGTGGACCGGTCCATCCCGCTGCACGAGGCCGCCGGGCTGCGTCCGGACGAGATGCCCGTGCGCCGCCGCGACCGTCGGGAGGAGCCGCCGGCCGACCCGGCGCCGCCGCGTCCCTCCGTCGTCCCGCCGCCGTTCGCGGTCCGTGCGGTCCACGACGGCCCTACCACCGTGCCGGCCCACGGCCCGGTGGCGCGGGACGAGCCGATCTCCGTCGTGCCCGGTCCGCTCGGCACGGCGTCCCCGTCGTCCGACGCGCCGGTCGTGCCCGCCGCGCCGCCCTCATCGGCGGTGCCCGGCGCGCCGCCCTCATCGGCGGTGCCCGGCGCGCCGCCCTCGCCGGCGG
>NZ_CAMPHH010000114.1 GCF_946885855.1 uncultured Actinotalea sp.
CAGCCCGGAGCCCGGGGTGCCCGCAGGTTCGGGTCCCGAGGACGGGTCGTCGTCGAGCCCGGCCGCCTCGCGCGAGCCCCACGCCTCGGCCCGCTGGACGTCGTCGACAGCCGGCAGCGAGCCGACGTCGCCGTCGAACGCGTGCTCGCCCTGCACCACGGTCGTCCGCAGCCGCCCGGTGCCGGGTGCGCCGGGCACCGTCGGGGCGTCCACCTCGACCTCGACCACGTCGCCCGGCCCGATGACGCTCGAGCCGGCCGGTGTGCCCGTGAGGACGACGTCGCCGGGTTCGAGGGTGAGGTGCTGGGACAGGTCCGCGACCAGCTGGGCGAGCGGGAAGATCATCCCCGCGGTCGTGTCCTCCTGGCGCAGCGCGCCGTTGACCCACGTGCGCACGCGCAGCCCGGCGGGGTCGAGGGTGCGCGCGTCGAGCAGCGCCGGACCGAGCGGGGTGAAACCGTCGCCGCCCTTGGAGCGGACGTTCGAGCCCTTGTCGTTGGCGCGCAGGTCGTAGAGGCCGAGGTCGTTCGCCGCGGTGACCCACGCGACGTGGTCCCACGCCTGCGCGACCGGTACCCAGCGCGCCGTCGTCCCGATGACGAGCGCGACCTCGCCCTCGAACGCCAGCAGCTCGGTCCCGGCGGGCCGCTCGACCGTCCCGCCGCTCGCCGCGACGGAGCTCGAGGGCTTGAGGAAGTACGAGGGGTGGGCGGGCCGTCGGCCGCGCTGGTCCGCGCGCGAGGCGTAGGACAGGTGGATCGCGATGATCTTCCCCGGCCGCTGGGGGAGGGCGGCAAAGCGGGCGTCCGCGGCGCCGTCGTCGGCGGTGTGCTGGCTCATGAGCTCCCTCGCTCGTGCGTCGACAGGATCGTATACGACTGGTCCGGCCGGGTGCTGCCCCCGTGCGCACGTCGGTCCGGTCGCCGTCTCCGCCGGGCCCGGCGTCCGCCAGGTCGGCACGCCTGCGCCAGGTCGGCTCGTCCTGGTGCCGACCTCGCGTGGACCTGCCGACCTCGCGTGGACGAGCCGACCCGCGTGGACGTGCCGATCTCGCGCGGGCCTCGGACGCACGCTCAGCTGCTCTGGCCCGCGATCTCCTGCCAGTACGGCGCGACGACGGCGCCCGAGACGCGCAGGTCCAGCAGCAGGAACGGCCGATCGTCGACCGGGCGGGCCGTCCACGCGGCGAGCACGTCGAGGTCCTCGACGCGGCGCACCACCTCACCCTGCGCGCCCAGCGCCCGGGCCACGCCGGCGAAGTCGACGTCGGGGATGAGCATCGGCTCGCGCGCGAGCCCCTTGCGCCCGTACAGGTGCACCTCGGCGCTGTAGGCGCCGTCGTTCCACACCACCGCGATCCCGCGGCCGCCCGCGACCCGCACCGCGGACTCCAGGTCCGCCAGCGCCATGAGCCCGCCGCCGTCCCCGGTCGTGAGCACGACGGTCGACTCCGGCCGGGCGAGCGCCGCCCCGACGACGCTCGGCAGCCCGAGCCCGATCGACTGGAACGCCGTACCCACCATGATCATGCGGTCCGGGGAGGCCACCGGCCAGTACATGTTCGACCAGCCCAGGAAGTGTCCGCCGTCGGAGACGACGACCCGGTCCGCGGGAAGCAGGTCCGCCAGCCGGGCCGCCGCCGAGCGCGGGTCGAGCCGGCCGTCGGGTGCCACGCCGTCGCCCGCCTCGCGGCGCAGGGCCGCCGCGACGTCCACCTGCTCCCGCCAGCCGCTGGGCGTGGCCCCGAGGGCGGCGAGCTCGGCCACCACCGCCTCGGCCACGACGGCGACGTCGCCCCGCACGTAGCCGCCGACGTGCGGGTGGGTCGCGGCGGGCGCGACGTCCACCTGGAACACGCGCGTGCCGGGCGCGAAGAGCTCGCCGAACCGCATCGTGAACGGGTTGAGGGACGCGCCGAGGACGACGGCGACGTCCGCCTCCCGCGCGAGCGCCATGGCGCCGTCGGCCCCGAACCCGCCCGCGACCCCCAGGTCGAACTCCGCGCGCGGGAAGACGCCGCGGCCGAGCGCCGTCGTCGTCGTCAGGGCACCGGTGGCGTCGGCGAGCGCGCCGAGGACCGTGCCCGCGCCGGCGACCCACGCGCCCCGGCCGGCCAGGAGCAGCGGCCGCCGCGCGGAGGCGAGGGCCGCCGCGATCTCCCGCACGACGCCGTCGGCGAACGGGCCGCGCGGGGCGAGCGGCTCGGGCAGGTGCGGCGCGGGCGTCCCGGGCACGGGGCCGGCGTCGAGGGTGGCGACGTCGTAGGGCAGGGCCAGCACGGTGGGCACGCGGTAGGTGAGCGCGTGCTCGACGGCGATGACCGTGGTCGCGGCGGCGTCGGCGCGACCGGCGGTGTAGGTCCGGGCGCCGACAGCGGAGGCCATGGCGATCTGGTCGACGTCCCACGGCCGCGGGCCCGACGTCGGCTCGTCCCCGACGACGAGGATGAGCGGCACGTGCGCCTGCACCGCCTCCGCGAGCGCGGTGAGCGTGTTCGTGAACCCGGCCCCGTACGTCGTCGTCGCGGCGGCGAGCCCGCCGCAGGCGCGGTGGAAGGTGTCGGCGGCGACGACCGCGCCCGCCTCGTGGCGCACCGCCGTGAACGTGGCGCCGGTCTGCCGCTCGAGGGCGTCGAGGAAGTACGCGTTGCCGTTGCCCATGACGCCGAAGACGTGCTGGACGTGCTCGGCGAGCGTGACGGCGACGTGCGCGGAGACGGTCGGCATGGGTGCGGAGCCTCCCGGGGCTGGCCGGCGCAGGGCGCCTCGTTGCCCCTGCGGAGCGCCAACATATACGATCCGTCGACCTCGACAGCGGCGTCCGGGGGAGGGGGTCCGATGCAGTTCCACCACCACGGGTACGTCTCCGGCGACCCCCGCGTGCAGCCCGCGGCCGGCATCGGCCTGGACCGCCCGGCCGAGCTGCCGGACGAGGTGGACGTGCTGGTCGTCGGTACCGGACCCGCCGGGATGATCGCCGCCGCGCAGCTGTCCCAGTTCCCCGACGTGCACACGCGCATCGTCGACCGGCGCGACGGGCGGCTCGTCGTCGGGCAGGCGGACGGCATCCAGGCGCGCAGCGTCGAGACGTTCCAGGCGTTCGGGTTCGCCGGGCGGATCGCCGAGGAGGCGTACCGCATCACCGAGATGTGCTTCTGGCACCCGGCCCCAGCCGATCCGGCCCGCATCGTGCGCGGCGAGCGGCCCCCGGACGACCCGGCCGGGATCAGCGAGTTCCCGCACCTCATCGTCAACCAGGCGCGCGTGCTCGACCACTTCGCCGAGTTCATGGCGCACTCGCCCAGCCGGATGGTCCCGGACTACGGCTACGAGTTCCGCGGCCTCGAGCGGACGGACGACGGCGACCACCCGGTCACCGTCACCCTCGTCCGCACGGCGGGGGAGCGGGCCGGCGAGGAGAAGGTCGTGCGCGCCAAGTACGTCCTCGGGGCCGACGGCGCCCGCAGCGCCGTGCGCTCGGCGATCGGCTGCACGATGCAGGGCGACTCGGCGTTCCACGCCTGGGGCGTCATGGACGTCCTCGCGGTCACCGACTTCCCCGACATCCGGCTCAAGTGCGCGATCTCTGCCGAGGCGGGCAACATCCTGCTCATCCCGCGCGAGGGCGGGCACCTGTTCCGCATGTACGTCGACCTCGGGGAGACCGACCCGGACGCGCACCACGCGGTGCGCAGCACGACGATCGAGCAGATCATCGCCCGGGCGCAGACGATCCTGCGGCCGTACACCCTGGACGTGCGGCACGTCGCCTGGCACAGCGTCTACGAGGTCGGCCACCGCCTCACCGACCGCTTCGACGACGTCCTGCCCGAGGAGGCCGGCACCCGCACCCCGCGCGTCTTCATCGCCGGGGACGCCTGCCACACGCACAGCGCCAAGGCCGGGCAGGGGATGAACGTGTCCATGCAGGACGGGTTCAACCTGGCCTGGAAGCTCGGCTCGGTGCTGTCCGGCCGGTCGCCCGAGAGCCTGCTGGCGACCTACTCCGCGGAGCGGCAGGTCGTCGCGCGCGACCTCATCGACTTCGACAAGCAGTGGTCGGCGCTCATGGCGAAGAAGCCCGGCGAGGTCGACCCGGCCGACCTCGCCGCGTTCTACGTGCGGACCACGGAGTTCCTCTTCGGGTTCCGGACGCAGTACGCGCCCTCGATGATCGTCGCGGAGCCCGTGCACCAGCACCTGGCCACCGGGTTCCCGGTGGGCAAGCGGTTCCGGTCCGCGCCGGTGGTCCGCGTGGCCGACGCCAACCCCCTGCACCTGGGCCACCAGCACCGCGCCGACGGCCGGTGGCGCGTCTACGCCTTCGCCGACGACGGCGCCCCGGCACCCGGCTCCGCGCTGGCGCGGTGGGCGGCGTGGCTGGCCGACGCCCCGGACTCGCCGGTCGACGCCCACACGCCCGCCGGCGCGGAGCGCGACAGCGTGCTCGACGTCAAGGCGGTGCTCCAGCAGCCCCACGCCGACGTCGACCTGGGGCAGGTCCCCGAGGTCTTCCTGCCGCGGACAGGCCCGTTCGCCCTGGTCGACTACGAGAAGGTCTTCGCCGCCGACCCGGCCGAGGACGTCTTCGAGGCGCGCGGCGTGGACCGGCGCGGGTGCGTCGTCGTCGTCCGGCCGGACCAGTACGTCGCCGGGGTCTTCCCGCTCGACGCGACGGCGGAGCTCGCGGCGTTCTTCCGGCAGCACCTGCTGGTGCGGACCGCCTGACCTCCGGGCTGTCGCGGGGCTGGCCCGGCGGGGACCGCCCACGTCCGCGGGCCGACCGGCGGCGTCCGTGGTGGGGTGGTGACATGCCTCGTGTCGCCGTCGTCGGGGCCGGCATCGTCGGCCTCTCCACCGCCTTCGCCCTCCAGCGCCGCGGCGCGGACGTCACGCTGCTGGAGCCCGGCCCGCCCGGTGGCGGTCAGTCCGCGGGGCGGTCCCGCATCTTCCGGCACGCCCACGCCGACCCGCGCCTCATCGACCAGGTGGTCCGCAGCCGCGCCCTGTGGCGCGAGTGGGAGCGCGAGCTGGGCGTCGAGCTCGTGGCCGGGGAGGGTGCGCTGGCCATCGGGGACGCCGTCCCCGACAAGGCCGCGGCGCTCGCCGCCGCCGACGTGCCGGTGCGCCTTCTCGCCCCCGACGAGGCCCGTGAGCACCTGCCCGTGCTCGCGCCGTTCGACGGGCCCGCCATGCTCGACGTCCACGGCGGGGCGATCCGGACGCGCGCCGTCGTCGCCGCGCTGGCGGACCGGCTCGCCGGCTCCCTGGTGGCGGACCACGTCCTGGCCGTGCGCCGCCGGGACGACGGCGCCGTCGAGGTGCGGACCGGCACGGGCGTGAGCGTCCACGACCACGTCGTCCTGTGCGCCGGGCGCGGGACTGCGGGCCTCGCCGCGGCGCTCGGGACGGAGATCCCGGTCGAGCAGGCCGCGCACGTCCGCGTCACGTTCGAGGTGGCGGGACCGGGCCCGCGCCCGATGCCGACGTTCCAGGACGGCAGCGGGGCGTTCGGCGAGACCGGCGTCTACGCCTCGCCGTACCCCGACCCGCGCTACTACGCGGTGGGCCTCAGCGAGGTCACCCCCGCGCTCGCCGCGGGCGCGGTCGCCGACCCGGACGAGCTGGCCGCCCTCGCCGACCGTGCGGTCGCCTACGTCCGGCGCGCCCTGCCGGGCCTGCGCGCGGATCCCGTCGAGCACGTGCACTGCTGGGTCACGCGGCTGCCGTGGGGCGAGGACGGTGTCGGGATCTGGTCCGACGGCGGGGTGACGGCCGTGGCGGGCCACAACCTCTTCAAGCAGGCGCCGGTGCTCGGTGAGGCCCTCGCGACCACGGCGGTCACCGGCGAGGTCCCCGCGCCCTGGCACGCGCAGGCGCGCCTCGGCGCGGATCAGCCCTCGTCGTAGGCGAGGGCCGCCAGGCGCGGCAGGTGCAGGCGCATCTCGTCCTCGTCGTCGAAGTCCCACATCGCCTCGAGCTGCGGCAACGCGGCGCGGTCGGCGTCCGGCAGCTCGTCGCCGGTGAGCGACTCGTAGACGTCCCACGCCACCGCGAGCATCGCCTCGCACTCCAGCTCCTCGCCGTCGGCCATCGCGGCGCGGACAGCAGGCACCTCCGCGAGGCTGTCGGGCTCGGCGACCGCGGCCTCGAACACGTCCCGTCCCTGCGCCACCAGCCAGCCGCGGAAGTAGTCGAACCCGTCGTCGGACGCCCCGCCGTTGACGAGGTACGCCGCCGCCCACAGCAGCGTCGTGTACGACTCGTCGATCACCGCGCGCAGCGCGGCGTCGAACGCGACGACGACGGCGGGGTCGCGCTCCTCGAGGTAGGCGGCGAGCACCTCCACCACCGCGTCCGCGTCGGAGGGGTCGTCCACCTCGCTCCGCGCCGTCTCGACCAGGTCCCAGAGCTCCGAGGGGTCCACGGTCCCCACGCTAGACCTCCGTCGGCCGCGCGGGGGAGCGCCGTCACCCGCACGGCGGTCCGGTGACGGAGCGGCGCAGCCGCCCACCGGCCCCCCAGGACGCGGTCACCCGTCCTGGGGGGTCTCCGCACTCGTCCGGGCCGCGCCCCGTGCGCCCGCGGTGTTGAGCCGCGCCGCCTGCCGGGTCAGGTGGTCCCGCTCGGGCGCGCTCGCGGCCTTCCGCGCCGCCACGGCGTAGAGCCCCGCGGCGGTCGCCGTGTCCCCGGCGCGCGCGTGCAGGTGGGCCGCCACGGCGTCGTACCGGGGGAGTGCCGGGTCCAGTCCTGCCAGCGCCGCCAGCCCGGCGCGCGCCCCGTCCGCCTCCCCGACGGCGACCGCGCGGTTGAGCCGGGCGACGGGGCTCCCGGTGATCCGGACGAGCTCGTCGTACCACTCGACGACCTGCACCCAGTCGGTCTCCGCCGCCGTCGGGGCATCGGCGTGCAGCGCCGCGATCGCCGCCTGCGCCTGGTACTCGCCGAGGCGGTCGCGCGCGAGCGCTGCCTGCAGCACGTCGACCCCCTCGCGGATGAGCGCCGTGTCCCACCGGGCACGGTCCTGCTCCGCCAGCGGGACGAGGGCGCCCTCGGCGGTGGTCCGGGCCGCGCGCCGCGCGTGGTGCAGCAGCACGAGCGCGAGCAGGTCCTGCACCTCCGGGTGGTCGACCACCGCGGCGAGCTGCCGCGTGAGGCGGATGGCCTCGGCGTGTCGTCGGCCGACGGCGCCGGCCCCGGGTGGGGCTCGGCCGCGACGGCGTCCTCCCGACGACGGCGCGCCGCCTCCGAGCGCGTGGCGTCGAGGAACCTGCGCCACGCGACCGCCACGAGCCACGCGAGGGGGTCCCGCGGCGTCGTCGTCAGCCAGGTGCGCAGCGCCTCGACCAGGGCGTCCTGCACGGCGTCCTCGGCCGCCGCGAAGTCGGCCCCGCGGCGGACGAGGGCACCGAGCGCCCGTGGTGCGAGGCTGCGGACCGACGCCTCGTCCACGGCGGACCTCACTCCGTGATGGTCGGCGGGGCCGTGAGGAACGGCCGGACCTCGAGCCACTCGTGGATCGGCCTCCCACCGGCACCCGGGGCCGCCGACAGCTCGCCGGCGAGCTCGACCGCGCGCTCCTGGCTCTCCACGTCGATGACCATCCAGCCGGCGATGAGGTCCTTGGTCTCGGCGAACGGGCCGTCGGTCACCGGTGGACGGCCCTCGCCGTCGTACCGGACCCAGAGGCCGTCGGGGGCGAGCGCCTGCCCGTCGACGTTCTCCCCGGTGCCCTGGAGGCGCTCAGCGAAGTCGTTCATGTACCGGATGTGGGCGGCGACCTCGTCCGGCGTCCACCGGTCCATCGGGACGTCGTTCACCGCCGCCGGGTTGCCGCGGTAGTGCTTGAGGAGCAGGTACTTGGCCATCGTCGGTCTCCCTCCCTGGTGCACCCGGTCCGGGCGCGTTCACCGGGGGACGGAACAGGCCGCCGGATCTCGACATCGAGCCGGACCCGCGTCCGGTCAGGTCGCGATCGGCTCGGAGACCCACGCCGGGATGTTCCCGTTCCTGGGCGTGAAGAGCACGCGGTGGAACCCGCGCGAGGGGTCCTCGGGCAGGTCGAAGGCGGTGCGGGCGCGGCGCCACCTGCGACGCTCCGCGACGGTCTCCCAACCGCCGCCGGCCGTGCGCCGCTGCAGCCGCACCGTGCCCGGCAGCTCGGTGGCGGGCGCGACCCGCGACGGCCCCTCCCGGTGCAGGGCGGTCCGGCCGGCCCGCAGCCGGTCCTTGGCCTTGACGGCCCCGATCGGCGCGGCGACCCCGAACGAGGCGCTCATGCCGGGCCCGCTGCTCATCGGGACGTTCGCGGCGGCCATCGGTCGCTCGGTGCGGTCGGATCGGTCGGTCATGGTGCCCCCTCGTCGCGAGTCCGAGTTCCACCGTAGTGATCACCCGATCGGCTGTCATCGGCCCCGGCCCGCCTGCCGCCGTCCGGGGGACCTCCCCTAGAGTGCAGGCGTCGTCGATCACGGAACGGTCCGGGTCGGTGACGGTCAGGGTGCAGGGGGGCGAGGGCGTCGTCGGCACCGCAACGCCCTCCGTGGGGGGCCCGTCCGGAGGTGTCCGATGGAGCTCGTAGGTCCCGTCCTGATCGGCGTCGTGGTCGTCGCAGCGCTGCTGCTGCTCGGCCTCGTCGTCGCCGTCTACGCCAAGGCGCGGTTCAAGATCGCCACGCCCGACGAGGCGCTCATCATCACCGGCCGCAAGAGCGGGACGCCGGTCATCAACCCCGAGACCGGGGACGAGACGACGGACCTGTCCGGCCAGCGCGTCGTCATCGGCGGCGGCACGTTCGTCAAGCCGATCTTCGAGCAGGTCGTGCGCCTCTCGCTCGCCTCGCAGAGCTTCCCGGTCGCCGCGGAGGACGCGACGACCAAGAGCGGTGTCGGCGTGACGTTGCGCAGCATCGCGGTCGTCAAGGTCGGCGGCACGGAGCGGATGGTGCGGGCCGCGGCGCAGCGGTTCGCCGGCCGCAGCCAGGAGCAGGTGATCGAGCAGCAGACCAGCGAGGTCCTCGTCGGCGTGCTCCGCACCATCGCCGGCACGCTGACCGTCGAGTCGATCCTCTACGAGCGCCAGGACTTCTCCAAGGAGGTCAAGGACATCGCGGTGCCGATGCTCGCCGAGCGCGGCCTGGTCCTGGAGAACTTCGAGATCCAGACGGTCGAGGACTCCGGGGACTACATCCGCAACCTCGGCCGCCCGCGGGCTGCCGCCGTCGCCCGCGACGCCGAGATCGCCGAGGCGCAGGCGCAGCAGGAGAGCACGGAGCGCTCCAACGAGGCGGCGGTCCAGATCGCGGAGTCGAACAAGGCGCTGGCGCTGCGCAACGCGCAGATCGCGCAGCAGACCGCGCAGGCCCAGGCCGAGGCGGAGGCCGCCCAGGAGCGCGCCGAGGCCGAGGCGCAGCAGGCCGTCCTCGAGCAGCAGGAGCTCGTGGCCCAGCGGCGGGCCGCGCTGCGCGAGCAGGAGCTGCAGACCGAGGTCCGCAAGCCCGCCGAGGCGCGCAAGTACGAGGCCGCGCAGGAGGCGGACGCGCGCCGGTACGCCGCGGAGCAGGAGGCCGAGGCGGCGCGGACGGCCGCGATCCGCCGGGCCGAGGCCGAGGCGCACCGCACCACCGCGCAGGCCGACGCCGAGGCCGCGGCCGCGCGCTCGCGGGCCGAGGCGGCACTGGTGGAGGAGCAGCGTCGCGCCGAGGGGACGCTCGCGCTCGCGCGTGCGGAGGCGGACGGCATCCAGGCGCGCGGCGAGGCCGAGGCGGCCGCCGAGCGCGCCCGCGGTGAGTCCCGCGCCGCAGCGATCAAGGCCGAGTCGGACGCGTACCAGGCGTTCCCGGAGTCGGCGCGGCTGCAGATGGTCCTCGACGCCCTGCCCAAGGTCGCCCAGCCCTACGCCGACGCCCTCGGCGCCATCGACGGCATCACGATCATCGACAAGGACGGTGCCTCCCGGGTCACCGGCCAGGTCGCGACCGGCGTGCAGGAGCTCGCGGCACTGCTCAAGGCGCAGACGGGCATCGACCTGCTCGACCTCGTCCAGGGGCGAGGGACGGAGCCCGCCGGGGTCGGCGCACGGGCCGCGTCCAGCGAGGGCGCGCCGTCGCGGGCGTCC
>NZ_CAMPHH010000115.1 GCF_946885855.1 uncultured Actinotalea sp.
GTGCGGCAGGCCATCGCGGCGCGGATGTACGAGGCCGAGCGGGAGTTCGCGGCCCGGATGGGCACCTTCTACGCGACCATCGCCCCGCAGGTCGGGATCCGCCTGCGCCGCCCCGAGGCCGGCTGGGAGGCCATGGCGCTGGCGTGCTCCGCCGTCGTCGAGGGCCTCGCGCTGCGCTCGGAGATCTACGAGCCGGTGGAGCGCGACGCCGAGCCGGAGCTCCCCGCGCCGCGTCGGGCGGCGACGTCCGTCCCCGCCGAGGACGCCCACGACGAGCCCACGATCGACTGGGGCGCGGTCCGCCCGACCATCGGCGAGCTGGTCGAGGGCCCGCACAGCACCGATGCCGAGGACTGGACGACCGCCGCTATCGCGATCCTCGGGATCATCGACGCGTTCACCGAGCCGGACCCCGAGGTCGCCTCGACCTGAGCCGGCCGGGGCGACGCGATCTCAGCTCGCCGGCGCCGACCGCGCCATCTTGAACAGGGGGCGCCGCTGGTGGGCGCCGCTGTCCGTCGCGGGCGTCGGCACGGTCGGCCCCGCGACCGCCTCCGCCGGCCGGACCGGCCCGGCGTCGTCGTCGGCGACCGACACCTCGATCGGGGCGGTGACCAGGGCGCGCACGGCGTCGACGACGGCCTCCGTCGCCGCGACGCGCGCGACCGCCGCGTCCCTCGCCCGCAGCGCCTGTGCGAGCCGGGCGTCGAGGTCCGCCACGCGCGCCTCGTGCGCGGCACGGTCGGCCTCCGCCCTCGCCTCCAGCGCCGCGATGTCCGCCCGCTGACGGGCCGCGAGCGTCTCGAGCTCCGGGACCCGGTCCGCCTGACGACGGACCTCGGCGAGCTCCGCCGTCACCCCGGACGCCTCGAGCGCGCGTCGGGCGACGTCCACCCTCGCCTCACGCTCCGACGCCCGCAGGTCCGCCCAGCGCTGCCCGCGCATGAGCTCGAAACGGGACTGCTCCAGGCGCTCGGCGAGGTTCTCGGTCATGACCCGACGGTAGGCGCGGCGTCGCGGGCTTCCCAGGGCCCGCGTCCCGTTTCACCCAGTTCCGCGCCGGTTTCACCCCGTCAGGCGCACCGCCCCCGCCGCGCCGGACGAACGCCGGGGATGCCTGACCCGATCGGGTGAAGCACGGCCCTCCCGTGCACCGCACGGCCGAATCACCCGGTGGACGACGCCATGAACGGCTGCCGCGTCCCTCACAATCGGGCAGAGTCGCACGATCCGGCCAAAACGATCTTGATAGGGGGTACGACGTGATGCACGGCACCGCGCTCGTCCCCCTCGCCGAGTTCGGACCCTTCGACGCCCTGTCGGACGAGGCGCACCAGCACTACATCGACGGCTTCGCCGACCGCGCCGTCCTCGCCTGTCGCACCTACCAGCCGCTGGCCCGCGCGGCGGGCGACCTCGCGACGCTGCGCTACCTCCTCTACACCGAGGCGGTCGCCCTCGTGGAGCTGGGCCGGCACGCGGAGGCCGTGGCGCAGGCCCGCACGATCCTCTCCCTCAGCGGGCCCGACGAGCACGTGTGGCGCGCCAAGGCCCTGGCGATGGTCGCCGAGGCGAGCACGCGGGAGGGGCAGCACAGCCGGGCGCTCGGCGCGCTGGCCGAGGCCGACTGGGCGGTCAGCGCGGTCCCGCAGGGCACGTACGGCTTCCTGTCGGCGAGCATGGCCGTCGCGCTCGCCCTGCGGTCGGTGACGCTCTTCGAGCACGCCGACGAGCGGTTGTGCGAGCTGCTGCACGTCGACGACGACTGGATCCGCCTGCTCGTCGTCCACGAGCTGACCGAGCTGTCCGCCACGTGGGGCGTGAGCCTCGCGCTCATCGGACGGGTCGAGGAGGCGCGGGCGCAGTTCCTCATGACTCTCGAGCGCTCCCTGCACATGCAGCGGCTCGCGTGGGTCGCCGACCACCGGACCATGGTCGCGCGCGCGGAGGTCTTCGAGGCGTTCGCGCTGCTGCACCTCGGCGAGCCGGAGCTCGCCGTCGGCCGGGCGCTCGCCGCGACGGGGCGGTTCGACCACCGCCCGGAGCTGCTCGAGACGCAGCTGTGCCGCATGGTCATGGCGCGCAAGGCGCAGTCCGAGGGCGACTACGCGCTCGCCCGCGAGCTGCTCCAGGCCGCCGTCGCCGACGCGACCGCGAACGGTCGCGAGGCGTGGGTCGGGATGGCCCTCGAGGCGCTCGCCGAGGTCGCGGCAGCCGAGCACGGCGAGACGCCGACGACGGCGATCTGGCGCGACCTCGCGCGCTCGGCGCTGGCCCGGCTCTGGTCGGAGCGCGAGGGCCGGTTCAGCGCCCTGCAGGACCGCGACCACATCCGCCGCCTCACGGCCGAGACGGACCGCATGGGACGCGCCGTGCTCCAGGACCCCCTCACCGGGCTCGGCAACCGCCGCCTCCTGGTCGCGACGCTCGAGGCGGGGACCCGGCCGCTGTCGGTCGTCTTCATCGACGTCGACAACTTCAAGGCCGTGAACGACCAGTACTCCCACGCCGTGGGCGACGAGGTGCTGCGCCGCATCGCCCAGGTCCTGCGGTCGCAGTGCCGCGCGGAGGACGTCATCGTCCGCTACGGCGGGGACGAGTTCATCGTCCTCACCGCCCACGACGACCACCGCGCGCGCTCCGTCGCCGAGCGCGTGCACCGGGCGATCCGCACCTACCCCTGGCACGAGGTGGAGCGGGGACTGGCGATCACCGTCTCCATCGGCGTCGGCGTACCGGACGACGGCACCGAGAACCCGCTCGTGTCCGCGGACATCGCGCTCATCGCGGCCAAGCGCGCGGGTCGGGACCAGGTGGCGGACCTCGACCTGGACCTCGACGGGCTGGAGGACGGCCTGGGCGGCGACCTGGAGCTCGAGGCCGACGACGTCCCCGGCAGCGTCAGCGCGGGCTGACGGCCGCCTGCCACTCGCGCGCGCCCTGCCTGGTGCGGGAGCGCTCGAGCACCGCGGTGAGCTCGTCCCCGGCCATCGGGCGGCCCAGGTGGAAGCCCTGGACCCGCCCGCAGCCGAGCCGGCGCAGCGCCTCGAGCTGTCCAGCCGTCTCCACACCCTCGGCCACGACCTGCAGGCCGAGCGTCCGGGCGAGGCCGACGACGGCCTCGACGATCGCCGAGTCCTCCCCCGGGCGGTCCAGCCCCTCGACGAACGACCGGTCGATCTTGACCACGCTCACCGGGAAGCGCTTGAGGTAGGCCAGGGAGGCGTAGCCGGTGCCGAAGTCGTCGATCGCGAGCCGCGACCCCGCGTCGGTGACCCGGCCCAGCTCTGCGGCCGCGGCCTCGCCCGCGTCGAGCAGCACGTGCTCCGTGATCTCCAGCAGCACGCGCGAGGGGTCCACACCGCTGGTCTGCGCGGCCCGGGCGAGCTGGTCGGCCAGCACGAGGTGGCTGACCTGCCGGGTCGAGACGTTCACGGTCACCTGCATGTCGGGCACGCGCTCCTGCCACCGCGCCAGCTGCCGCGTGGCCTGCTGCAGGACCCAGTCGCCGATCGGCACGATGAGGTCGCTCGTCTCCGCGACGTCGATGAAGGCCTCCGGGCCCAGCATGCCGCCGTCGGGCTGGACGAGCCGCAGCAGGGCCTCCGCGGAGACGACGCGCCCGTCGGCGGCGTCGACGATCGGCTGGAAGAGCAGCCGGAAGCCGTCGTGGTCGAGGGCGCGACGCAGCGCCTCCTCGGTCGCGAGCCGCTCGATCGCGGCGGTGTGCAGCGCCTCGTCGTAGAGGACCCACTTGTCCCGGCCGGGTCGCTTGGCCTGGTGCATGGCGAGGTCGGCCTCGCGCAGCAGGACCTCGGGATCGGCCGCCGGGTCCCGCGTCGTCGTCACGCCGATGCTCGGGCCGACGACGAGCCGGAACCCGCGCAACACGACCGGCTCGCTGAGGCGGGCGTGCAGGCGCCGCGCGACCCGCAGCGCCTCGACCTCGTCCCGCACCCGCAGCGCGACGACGAACTCGTCCCCGGACAGCCGGGCCACCGTGTCCGGCGCGCGCACCGTCTCGGAGAGCCGACGCGCCGTCTCCCGGAGCACCTCGTCCCCGGCGGTGTGGCCCAGGGTGTCGTTGACGTCCCGGAAGCGGTCCAGGTCGCAGAAGAGCAGGGCCAGCCCCCGCCCCGTCCCCGGAAGCTCGGCGAGTGCCATCCCCACGTGGTCGACGAGCAGCGTCCGGTTGCCCAGACCCGTGAGCCCGTCGTGCAGGGCGCGGTGCGCGAGCTCCGCCTCCGCCGCGCGGCGGGCGGTGACGTCCTCGACGTGCTCGATGACGTAGGACGGCGCGTCCTCGCGGTGCACCACGGAGGCGGTCACGCGGACCCACGCCCACTCGCCGTCGGCGCGACGGACGCGACGCTCCTGCTGGTAGCCACTGCTGGAGCCCTCCGCCATCGCGGCGACCTCGTGCTCGGTGGCGGCGAGCTCGTCCGGGTGGCAGAACTCCGCCCACGGGTGGCCCATGAGCTCCTCGGGCGGCCGTCCGAGCAGCTCCGCCAGCGTCTGGTTCGCCTCGAGGATGCGCCCTGCCTCCGGCGGCTCGAGGCCGAGGATGACCATGCCCACGGGGGCGCCGTCGAACGCGGAGCGGAAACGCCGCTCGCTGTGGTCCAGCTCGCGGTCGATCACGAGCTGCGCCGTCACGTCGCGCCAGGTGACCAGGAGCTCGTCGCCGAGGCGGACGACCCGCAGGTCGACGTACTGCTCCTCGCCGCCGGCCGACGGGGCGGGCAAGGACTCCAGGACCAGCGACGTGCCGGTGGTGAGCACCTGGACGTACCGGTGGTAGAGCCCGGCCGGGCCGGTCACCGGGGGTTGCGGCGGGTGGCCAGACCCCTCGTCCGCGGCGTCGTCGCCGGGCCGGGGACCCCAGAGGTCGCCGACGTCGACGCCCCGCGCGACGGCCGGGGTGTTGGCGTGGACCACGAGGAACCGCATGACCGTGCCGGCCGCGTCCCGCAGCGGCCGGACCACGGCGACGGGGTCGAGGACGTTGTCGAGCGCGCCCTCGACGCGGTCACGCGCGACGCCGCCGACCGCGGCAGCCTGGTTGATCATGGCCACGCAACCACGGTACGCGCCTCGCTCGGCGCACGCGAGCGCCCGAAAGGTCCGTTTTCACCCCTGATTCTGGGTCTTGCCGTCCGACGCGGCAGGTCAGGGCGGGTCACTTGTCACGGCTCCGTGGGTGGTGACATCCCGCACCGCGCCGTCCGCGGCGACGGCCACCGACAGGTCCGCGCCCCCGATGCGCAGGCCGTGCACCTCGAGCGCACCGAACGGGCTCGGGGCGGCCGGGCGCACCGCGACCCGGCCGGCCGGCGCGTCCGGCTCGAGTCCCAGGAAGGCGGTGAGGAGCACGACGGCGGACGCGGCGGACCACGCCTGGGGACGGCACGCGGCCGGGTACGGCACGACGGCGGGGACCGAGCCGCGCGCGTCGCCGCCGTAGAGCTCGGGCAGCCGGTACTCCAGCTCCGCCCCGGCGGCCAGGAGCCCCTCGGCCAGCCGCGCGGCGACGTCGGCGTGGCCGGACCGGGCCAGGCCCGCGACGACGACCGCCGTGTCGTGCGTCCAGACCGACCCGCCGTGGTAGCGCAGCGGCCAGTACCCTCCGGAGGTCGTGGCCATGGTGCGCAGGCCGTAGCCGGAGTACATCTCCGCGGTGCCGAGCCGGCGCGCGACCTGCGCCTCCTCCTCGGCGGTGAGCAGGCCGGTGCCGAGCAGGTGGCCGATGTTCGAGGTCAGCGTGTCCACCGGCCTCTTGTCCGCGTCGAGCGCGATCGCGGGGTAGCCGCCGTCGTCGTCGTGGACCCAGAACGCCGCGCGGAAGCGCACGCGCATCCCGTCCGCCCACGTGCGCCAGCGGTCCGCGCCGGGGCGGCCGAACGCCTCGAGCAGCGCCGCACCCGCCAGCGCCGCCTCGTGGGCGTAGCCCTGCACCTCGCACAGCGCGATGGGGCCGGTCGCCAGCGTGCCGTCGCGCCACTGCACCGAGTCGCCGGAGTCCTTCCAGCCCTGGTTGGCCAGTCCGCGGCCGCTCTCGTCGAGGTACTCCAGGAAGCCGTCGCCGTCGGCATCGCCGTGCTCGGCCATCCAGCCCAGCGCCGCCTCCATCGCCGGGAGGAGCGCCTCGACCTCCTCGCGCGGCATGCCCCAGCGCCACGCGTCGTGCAGCAGGCACACCCACAGGGGTGTCGCGTCGACCGTGCCGTAGTACAGCGGGGGCAGGACTGTGCCGTCGCCCAGGTCGAGCTCAGCGCTGCGCACCTCGTGCAGGATCTTGCCCGGCTGCTCGGCGGTGTCCGGGTCGATCTTCGTGCCCTGCCGCGCGGCGAGCGTGCGCAGCGTGCCGGCGGCGAGCTCGGTGCCCAGGGGCAGCAGCATCCGCGCCGCCCAGATCGAGTCCCTGCCGAACAGGGTGAAGAACCACGGTGCGCCGGCGGCGAGGAAGACGTCGTCGGGCGCGAACCGGGCGCGCATGCGCAGGGTCGCCAGGTCCTCCAGGGCGCGGTCCAGGAGCGCGGGGAGACGACGGTCGTCGGCGCGCACGCGCGGGGTGGACCACGTGGGCGTGAGCGGGCCGGGCAGGACCGGTGATTCCGCGCGGTCCGCGGTGAGGGTCCACTCGACGGTCGCCGTCTCCCCCGGCGCGAGCTCGAGGCGCCAGCGCAGGACGGGGGCGGTGGGGTCGGTGCGGTCCACGTCGGCGGCGTCCGCCCGCACGACGACGTCGACGCCGTCCCCGTGCCAGGTGAGCAGGTCTCCCGCGCCCTCGGCCGGCTGCGGCGTGCCGGCGCGGCCGGCCTTGACCGGCTCCATCGGGGCCAGGTCCGCCGCGAGGGTCACCTCCAGCGGGACGACGACGACGCCGTCGGTCGCGTTGGCCACGGCGAGCCGCTCCTCCACCCCGCCGGGCACGACCGTGCGGCGTCGGCGCAGCCGGACCGTCGGGTCCGCGCCGGGCCCGTCGACCGTGCGCAGCAGCGCGACGACCTCGACGACGCCGGGGCCGGCCGACCCCGCGCTGATCGCCTCCGGCTCGACCCCGCCCACGGTGACCTCCGCGCGGGAGAGCACGCGCACGTCGCCGTCGTAGAAGCCCTGGGCACCGGTGGGGCGGACCTGCCCGTCGCGACCGGACCACGCCTGCGTGGGGGCCAGGGTGGCGACCAGGAGGTCGTGCAGGAGGGGCTGCAGGGGCATCGGTGCTCCTTCGCTGCCCGCCGGGCGGGCCTCGTCGTTCGGGTGGGGCGCAGGTCACGAGAAGGTTGCGATCCCGCCCCGGCGGCCGGTCCCGAGGGGGTCCGTCTTGACAACTCTGGCCGCCGTGGACACTCTGACACCATCCATTTGAGCGTTCCAACCCGACGCACACTAGCCGGTTTGAACGCTCCAAGACAGTCCCGGGGACGGGACGGCAGGACGTCCCGGGGACGACGGGACGGCAGTGGTCCCGGCAGCGGGACGAGCAGACAACCGGACGGTCCCGACGGCGGGACCGGCACCACGCGAGGAGGCGGCGGTGGACGGACGGCCCACGCTCGAGACGGTCGCGCAGCGCGCGGCGGTCTCCCGGCAGACCGTGTCGAACGTGCTCAACTCCCCGCACCTGGTGCGGCCGGAGACGCTGGAGCGCGTCCGCGCCGTCATCGAGGAGGTCGGCTACCGCCCGCACGGCGCCGCGCGCCAGCTGCGCACCCGCCGCTCGCGCGTCATCGGCCTGCGCCTGGAGCGCACGGTCGACGGCATCAACGGCGCCGTCCTGGACCGCTTCCTGCACGCGCTGACCGAGCAGGCGCAGCTGCGGGGCTACCGGGTCATGCTCTTCACCGCGCCGGACGACGAGGGCGAGATCGTCCAGTACGGCGAGCTCCTCGACGTGCTCGACCTCGACGCCTTCGTGCTCACCTCGACCCACCACGACGACGCGCGCACCGCGTGGCTGGCCGAGCACGAGGTCCCGTTCGTGACGTTCGGCCGGCCCTGGGACCCGCCGGACTCCCCCACCTCCCAGCCGGACCACGCGTGGGTGGACGTCGACGGCGCCGCCGGGACCCGCGCCGCCGTGGAGCACCTGCAGGAGGCCGGCCACACCGACATCGCGTTCATCGGCTGGCCCGCGGGCTCCGGCGTCGGCGACGACCGGCGCGCCGGGTGGGCGCGGGCGATGCGCGCGGCCGGCGTGCCCCAGCACCGGCTCGACGCCCTCGACGTCGCGACCGAGGACGGCATCGGCGAGGGCGCCGCGGCGGCCCGCCGGCTGCTGGCCCGCGTGCGCCCCACCGCCTTCGTCTGCGTGAGCGACTCGCTCGCGCTCGGCGCGCTCGCCGCGCTGCGCTCCGCCGACGGCGACCTCGTCAGCTCCGCCCCGGCCCAGGCCGCCGTCGTCGGCTTCGACGACACGCCGGTGGCACGCGCCGTCGGCCTGTCCAGCGTCGCCCAGCCCCTCACCGAGGCGGCCGGGCGCGCCCTCGACCTGCTGCTGCGGCAGCTGTCCGGCTCCGGCACCGCCGGCGCCACCACCCGGGACCACCACGTGCTGCTCGCGCCGAGCCTCGTGGTCCGGGAGTCCAGCACCACGGCACCGCCTGCCTGAGGGCCCGGCGCCGTCGGCGTGGCAGCACGACCCTGCACCCCACCGCACGACACCCGATCACCGCACGACACCTGACCGAAGGAGACACGATGCGTTCGACCCGTAGAGCCGCACTGACGGCGCTCGTCGCCGGCAGCGCCCTGGTGCTGACCGCCTGCGGCGGCGGTTCCGGCTTCGACGACGAGCCGGCCGACGGCGGCACCGAGACGTCCGACGCCGGCGAGGGCGGCGACAGCGGCGGCGAGGGCGGCGAGATCACCGTCCTCATCGGCTCCAGCGGTGACGCGGAGACGGACGCGGTCAACGCCGCCGTCGACGCCTGGAGCCAGGAGTCCGGCATCGACGCGACGGTGACCGTCGCCGCCGACCTCAACCAGGAGCTCGCCCAGGGCTTCGCGGCCGGCTCCCCGCCGGACGTGTTCTACGCCAGCACCGACCAGCTCGCGGGCTGGGCCGAGAACGGCTCCCTGTGGGCCTACGGCGACCAGCTGGCCAACGCCGACGACTTCTACCCGGCGCTGCGCGAGAACTTCACGGTCGACGGCGAGTTCTCCTGCGCGCCCAAGGACTTCTCCACGCTCGCGCTCGTCATCAACACCGACGCGTGGGAGGCCGCCGGCCTCACCGACGCCGACGTCCCCACGACGTGGGAGGAGCTCGCCACGGTCGCGCAGACGCTGACCACCGGCGAGCAGGTGGGCCTGTCCTTCGGGCCGGAGTACCAGCGGCTCGGCGTGTTCATGCAGCAGGCCGGCGGCGGGCTGCTGTCCGAGGACGGCGAGGTCATCGCCGACAGCCCCGAGAACGTCGAGGCGCTGCAGTTCGTGCAGCAGATGCTCAACGACGGCGTGCTCGCCTACCCCTCGGCGATCGACACCGGCTGGGGCGGTGAGGCGTTCGGCACCGGGCGCGCGGCCATGACGATCGAGGGCAACTGGATCATCGGCGCCCTGACGAACGACTTCCCGGACACGAACTACCTCGTCGCGCCGCTGCCCGCGGGCCCGGCCGGCCAGGGCACGCTCCAGTTCACCAACTGCTGGGGCATCGCCGCGGACAGCCCGAACCAGGAGGACGCGCTGGCCCTCGTCGAGTTCCTGACCTCGACCGACCAGCAGCTCGCGTTCGCCGAGGCGTTCGGCGTCATGCCGTCCGTCGAGTCCGCCGCCGCCGGCTTCGCCGAGCTCTTCCCGGAGCAGACGGCGTTCGTGGAGTCCGCCGAGTTCGCGGTCGGCATGCCGACGCTCAACGGTGCCTCGAACGTCATCTCGGACATGAACGGCCAGATCGAGGGCCTCGCGAGCGCCGACGTGGCCGGGCTGCTGGCCTCGGTGCAGACGAACATGCAGGCCGTCGTCGACAGGGAAGGCGCGAACATCACCATCGAGCGCCCAGTCGAGGCGGCGCAGGCCGCCCGCCGACG
>NZ_CAMPHH010000116.1 GCF_946885855.1 uncultured Actinotalea sp.
CCCTCGTCCTGCGCACCACCCTCGGCGGGGTCCTCCGTGGCGGTCGCCGTACCGGCCGGTGCGCGACGACGTCGGCCCCGGGAACCGACCGGGCCGAGCGTCACCGCGAGCGTCAGGACCGCCGCGCACGCGGTCACCCAGAGGGTCGTCCCCACGGACCACACGACGAGCGCCGCGCCGCCGAACGCGAACAACGCCGTCCAGACGTACATGATCAGCACGGCACGACGGTGCGAGTGGCCGAGCTGCAGCAGGCGGTGGTGCAGGTGCCGCCGGTCCGGGTGGAACGGGCTGCGCCCCGCGCCGAGCCGGCGGACCACGGCGAGGCCCATGTCCAGCAACGGCAGGACGAGGACGGCGATCGGCAGCAGGATCGGCAGGAACGCCGGGATCGCCTGGCGCGTCGACACGGCGACCGTGTCGATCTGGCCGGTGACGACGATCGTGGCCGCCGCGATGGTCAGGCCGATGAGCATCGACCCGGAGTCGCCCATGAAGATCCGCGCCGGGTGGAAGTTGTGCGGCAGGAAGCCCAGGCACGCGCCGACGAGCACGGCGACGACGAGCGTGGCGAGGTTGGAGTAGTCCGTGCTGCTCGCCTGCGTGGTGAGCAGGTAGGTGTAGACGAAGAAGCCCGTGCCGCCGATGGCGATGAGACCCGCCGCGAGGCCGTCGAGCCCGTCGACGAAGTTCACCGCGTTGATCGCCACGACGACGGTCAGCACCGTCGCCCCGAGGGAGAAGTAGCTCGAGCCGATCGTCAGCGTGTCCGCGAAGGGGATGGCGTACAGCTGGATCCCGCCGAAGGCGATGAGACCCGCGGCGAGGACCTGACCGACGAGCTTGGTGAACCAGTCCAGGTCCCACACGTCGTCGGCAGCACCCAGCAGCGTCACCGCACCGGCGCCGGCCAGGATCGCCCACGCCGAGGACGACGTCGTGAAGACGCCCTCCAGGAACGGCATCCGGGACGCCAGCAGCAGCGCGACCGCCATCCCGAGGAACATCGCGACGCCGCCGAGCCGGGGGGTGGGGATGACGTGGACGTCGCGGTCCCGCACGGCCGTGATGGCGCCGGTGCGCAGTGCGACCCAGCGTGCGAGAGGCGTGAGGAGGTACGTCACCGCCGCGGAGACGAGCATGAGCAGCAGGTAGACCCTCACCGCTCGGCCCCCCGCGGAGGCTCGGCCCCGGACGCCGACGCGGCCGGAGGCTGTGGCTGCACCGGAGGATGCGGCTCGGTGGCGGGCGGCTGCTCGGCCGCGGGCACGTCGGACGACCGGTCCACGGTGCCCGGGATCCCGTCCAGGTCGAGCACGTCGGTCACGGCGCGCAGCTCGTCGAGACCGATCGCCCCCGCGCGCAGCAGGCGCGGCACGGCACCCGTCGCGTCGAGGACCGTCGACCGCTCCGCCTGGGCCAGCTCGCCCGCGTCGAGCACGAGCTGGACCCCACCGGCCCCCGGCAGGACGTCCTCGGCGCGGCGCGGCGGGCTCTGCCCTGCGCCGTGCGCGCCGGTCACCGCCAGCGGGCCGGTGCGGCGCAGCAGCGCCAGCGCGGCCGGGTGGTCGGGCATCCGCACGGCCACGGTGCGGCCGTCGTCACCGAGGTCCCAGGCGAGCGACGGCTGGGCGTGCAGCACGAGCGTGAGGCGCCCGGGCCAGAACGCGGCGAGGAGGGCCCGGGCCGCGTCCGGGACGTCGGTGCACAGCCCGTCGACCGTCCGCGCGTCCGGCACGAGGACGGCCGGGGGGACCCCGTCCGGCTTCTGCGTCGCGGCGGCGAGGGACGCGACGGCGTCCGGCGTGAAGGCCTCGGCGGCGAAGCCGTACACGGTGTCCGTGGGGACGACCACGAGGCCGCCGCGACCGAGGACGTGCACCGCCTCGTCGAGCGCCGGCCCCCAGGAGGCCGGCTCCCGGCAGTCCATCACCCTCACGACGGCGAGTCTCGCACGATCACCCGCTCGCCCCGGCGAGCGGCGAGCATCCGGTCCCGTCCGCCCAGGTCCGTGGCCGTCGTGACGTCCACGAGGTCCCCGGTCGCGAGGGCGAGCGCACGGACGGTCGCGGCCTGCACCTCGGCGTGCTCCATGACGAGCAGGCCACCGGGCCGCAGCAGCCGCACGGCGGTGCGCACCACGCCCCGGGGCACCTCCAGGCCGTCGGGACCGCCGCCGTAGAGCGCGAGGTCCGGGTCGTGGTCGCGCACCTCCGGGTCGACCGGCACGGCGTCGGGCGGGATGTACGGCGGGTTCGTCACGACGACGTCGACCGTGCCGTCGAGCTCGGCGAGGACGTCGTCGGCGGTCGCGTCCGCCTCCACGAGCCGCTCCAGCCGCACGCCCGCCCGGGCGGCGTTCCTGCCGGTCAGGTCGACCGCCCGGGCCGAGAGGTCCACGGCCACGACGCGGCTCGACGGCACCTCGAGGGCGACGGAGACGGCGATGCCGCCGGCACCGCAGCACAGGTCGACGACCAGCGGCGTCCGTCCCGACCGGGCGAGTGCCGCTGCCTCGTCGACGGCGCGCTGGGCGACGCCCTCGGTCTCCGGTCGTGGCACGAACACCCCCGGCTCGACCGTCAGCGTGAGGTGCCGGAACCCCGTCTCGCCGACGATGTGCTGCAACGGCTCCCGACGACGACGCCGCTCGACCACCTCCGCGTACCGGGCGCGGAACCCCTCCGGCTCCGCGCTGGCCAGCGCCGGCTCGAACCGCCGAACCCCGAGCACGAAGGCGGCCAGGGCCGCCGCGTCGTGGTGGGGCGACGGGACACCGGCGTCCGCCAGCAGGTCACCGGCCGCGGCGACGACACGGCGCAGCGACGGCACCTCGGCTCCCGGCGCCGCGGGCGACGGGGCGGGACCGTCGGTGGTCACGGGGCCGACCCCGCCGCCTCGGCCAGCCGCGCGGCGTCGTCGGCGTCGATCGCGGACCGCACCACCGGCTCGAGGTCCCCGTCGAGGACCTGGTCGAGGTTGTAGGCCTTGTAGCCGGTGCGGTGGTCGACGATCCGGTTCTCGGGGAAGTTGTAGGTCCGGATGCGCTCGGACCGGTCCACCGTCCGGACCTGGGACCGCCGGGCCTGCGACGCCGCCGCCGCGGCCTCCTCCTGCTGGGCGGCGAGCAGGCGCGCGCGCAGGATCCGCAGGGCCGCCTCCTTGTTCTGCAGCTGGGACTTCTCGTTCTGGCAGGACACGACGATGCCCGTCGGCAGGTGGGTCAGACGCACGGCCGAGTCGGTCGTGTTGACCGACTGCCCGCCCGGGCCCGAGGAGCGGAAGACGTCGACGCGCAGGTCGTTGGGGTCGATCGCGACCTCCGCGACGTCCTCGGCCTCCGGCAGGGCGACGACCCCCGCCGCCGAGGTGTGGATCCGGCCCTGGGACTCCGTCACGGGGACGCGCTGCACGCGGTGCACGCCACCCTCGTACTTCAGGTGCGCCCACACGCCGTCCTCGGGCGGGACCGTGCCGCGCGCCTTGACCGCGAGCGTCACGTCCTTGTAGCCACCCAGGTCGGACTGGGTGGACTCGAGCACCTCGGTCCGCCAGCCCCGACGCTCGGCGTACCGCGTGTACATGCGCAGCAGGTCCGCGGCGAAGAGCGCGGACTCCTCGCCGCCCTCCCCCGCCTTGATCTCCAGCAGGACGTCCCGGGCGTCGTCGGGGTCCCGTGGGACGAGGGCGCGGCGCAGGGCCTCCTCGGCCCGGGCCGCGGCGGCCCGCAGGACGGGCAGCTCGGCCGCGAACGCCTCGTCGTCGACCGCGAGCTCCGCGGCCGCCGCGGCGTCCCCCGCGGCCTGCTCCCAGGCCCGGAAGGCCGCGACGACGCGACCGAGCTCCGCGTAGCGGCGCCCCAGGGCCCGCGCCTCCGCCGGGTCCGCGTGGACCGCGGGATCGGCCAGGCGCGCCTCGATCTCGGCGTGCTCGGCGATGAGCGGACCCACCGCGTCGATCATGGCCTGCTCCTCGCTCGTCGGCTCCCGCCCGCGTCACCGCGGGCCCGAACCCGGCAGCCACGCCGTCCGGCCGCCGCTCTCGTCGATCGCGTCCCTGCCGCCGCCCGTCACCCGACCGGGCCCGGACGCAGCAGCGCCGGCGAGACCGCGCGGGTGTCCGCGGCGGTCCGCCGGCGCCGGAGGCCTTACTTCGCGCCGGCCTTCTTGCCGTAGCGCGCCTCGAACCGGGCCACACGGCCACCGGTGTCGAGGATCTTCTGCTTGCCCGTGTAGAACGGGTGGCAGGCGGCGCAGACGTCGGCGTGGATCTGGCCGCTCGTCTGCGTGCTGCGCGTCGTGAAGGTGTTCCCGCAGGTGCAGGTCACCGTCGTCTCGACGTACTCCGGGTGGATGTCCTTCTTCACGGGTCTCTCCTCAGGTCACGACCTCCGGGTCGCGGGCGGGTTCGCCCACGGGAACCGGAGACCAAGGGGACAGTCTGCCAGAACGCCCCGGCGGCCCCGAACCTTCCCGGTGCGCCGGTGACGTGCTTGCGCGCTGCCTGCTGCTCCCGCCGACGCGACAGCGGGAGCAGCGGGCACGCGGTCAGTCGGTGCCGTGGTGCCCGGGGGCGCTCGGCGTGGTCTTCTGCACCTGCAGGAGGAACTCGACGTTCGAGCTCGTCTCCCTCAGCTTGGACAGCAGCAGCTCGATCGCCTGCTGCTGGTCCAGCGCGCTCATCACGCGGCGCAGCTTCCAGTTGATCTTCAGCTCGTCCGCGGGCACGAGGATCTCCTCCCGGCGCGTGCCGGAGGCGTCCACGTCCACGGCGGGGAAGATCCGCTTGTCCGCGAGCTGCCGGGAGAGCTTGAGCTCCATGTTCCCGGTGCCCTTGAACTCCTCGAAGATGACCTCGTCGGCCTTCGAGCCGGTCTCCACGAGCGCGGTGGCGAGGATGGTCAGGGACCCGCCGTGCTCGATGTTCCGCGCGGCGCCGAAGAAGCGCTTGGGCGGGTACAGCGCGCTGGAGTCGACACCACCGGACAGGATCCGGCCCGAGGCAGGTGCCGCGATGTTGTACGCCCGACCCAGCCGCGTGATCGAGTCCAGGAGCACGACGACGTCCTGGCCGAGCTCGACCAGGCGCTTCGCCCGCTCGATCGCCAGCTCCGCGACCGTGGTGTGGTCGTCGGCGGGCCGGTCGAAGGTCGAGGCGATGACCTCGCCCTTGACCGTGCGCTGCATGTCCGTGACCTCCTCCGGGCGCTCGTCCACGAGCACGACCATGAGGTGGACCTCGGGGTTGTTCGTGGTGATCGCGTTGGCGATCGCCTGCAGCACGAGCGTCTTGCCGGCCTTGGGCGGCGAGACGATGAGGCCGCGCTGGCCCTTGCCGATCGGCGCGACGAGGTCGATGACACGGGTCGTCATGACGTTCGGCGCGGTCTCCAGGCGCAGGCGCTCCTGGGGGTACAGGGGCGTCAGCTTGCCGAACTCCGGCCGCGTCCGCGCCTGCTCCGCGGGCATCCCGTTGACCTGGTCCAGGCGGACGAGGGCGTTGACCTTGCTGTTGCGCCCCTGGGGCTGCGGGTCGCCCTCGCGCGGCTGCCGGACCGCGCCGACGACGGCGTCGCCCTTGCGCAGGCCGTGCTTCTTCACCTGGTTCATCGAGACGTACACGTCGTGGTCGCCCGGCAGGTAGCCGCTCGTGCGCACGAACGCGTAGTTGTCCTTGATGTCGAGGATGCCCGCGACGGGGACGAGCACGTCGTCGTCGTCGAGCTCCGGCTCGTCGAAGCCCGGCAGGTCCTCCCGGCCACCGCGACCGCGGCGCTTGTTGCGGTCCCGGTCGCGGTAGCGGCCCCGGCGACGGCGGCCGCCGCCCTCCTCGTCGAGCTCCTCCCGGCGCTGGTCCGGCCGCGTGTCGCTCTGCGGCTGGGCCCGCTGACCGTCGTCGCGAGTCGAGGTGTCACGCACGTCCCGGTGCCCCGGCTCGCGCTGCTCCCGGGAGCCGTCCTCGCGGTCGCCCGCGGCCCGCTGGGCGGGGCCCCCGTCGTCGCCGCGTCCGCCGCGGCGCGGGCGACGCCCCTCGAGCGCGACGAGGCGCGCCGCCTCGGCGGCGCGGGCCGCACGCTCGTCCGGCGTCTCCCCGGCCGCCTCCGCTGCCCGCCGCTCGGCGTGGGCGGCGATGTCGCCGAGGTCGAGGACCGGTCGCGCGTCCTCCGACCTCGACTCCGGCTGCTCCCGCCGGCCGCGCTGACGAGTGGGCTCCGGCGCGGCCTGCGTCGTGGCCTGCGTTCCCATCCCGGTCGAGCCCTCGGGCTCGCCCGCCGGTCGACCGGCCCGGCGCGCACCCCGGCGCGGGGGGGTCGCGCCCCCGGCGCGCTCCGGCGCCGTGGCCTCCGGGGCGGTCGGCGCGCTCTCGGAGGCGCCCGCCGTCGTCGGCGCGCCCTCCGTCGCGGTCGACGCGCCGGCCCCGGCGGGAGCCTGGGTCGGTGCCGTCGTGCCGCTGCGGCGTCCAGCGGCGCCCTTGCCGCCGTCGCGCCGCTCGCGGATGGCGCTGACGAGGTCGCTCTTGCGCATCCCCTTCGTGCCCGTGACGCCGAGCTCGGCGGCGAGCGCCTGCAGCTCCGGCAGGCGAAGGGTCGAGAGGGCGCCCGAGCGCGCGGCGGACGCTGCAGGCGCGTCCTCGCGCTGGTCGGCGGCCTCGATGGTCTCTGTCACGAAGGATCCTTCCCCCTCGTCCGGCGGCCCGGTCCTGATCGGCAGGTGGGGTCCGCGTGGGTGTCACGCCCTGCGCCGGGCGTGGTGATCGGCCACGCGCGGTCGTGCGCCGGCGAGGGCGCGGGACCAGGTGGTGGCGGTTGTCCCCTGCGGCGTGCGGAGCTGGTGTTCACCGAGAAGCACGCGTCGGCGCCGAGTGCGTCGACGGTCCGGCCGAGTGTCCGACAGCACCTGATGCGGTCGCCGGGGGATGGGCGCCACGGTACCACCGTCGACCTCGCGGACCGGCTCCCGTGACGGGGATCACCCGGACGGCGCTCTCCGCCGGCTCACAGCGCGGGCGGTGCCGCGGCACACGTCAGGACGGCAGCCGCTCCCCCACCGCGCCGTCGTGGTCCAGGCCGGGCCGCAGCACGCGCCAGCCGTCGGCCGTGCGCCCCGAGCCGTCACGCGGGCCGAGCACGGCGTCCAGCACCCGCGCGCCTGCGTCGCCGTCCGACGCCCGTTCCAGGACGAGCACGGACGGCCCGGCGCCCGAGACGACCGCAGCGACCCCCGCCGCCCGCAGGGTCTCGACGACGCCCCAGGTCCGCTCCATCACCGGGGCCCGGTACCGCTGGTGCAGGCGGTCCGACGTCGCGTCGAGCAGCAGGTCCGGACGGTGGCACAGGGCGTGGACGAGCAGGGCGGCACGTCCGGCCGTGTAGGCGGCGTCGGCGTGCGGGACGGTGGCGGGCAGCACGCCGCGCGCGGTCCGGGTGGCGCACCGCTCCTCGGGCACGAGCACCACCGGCACGACGTCGTCGTGCACGGGCAGGACGCTCGCGCGCGGCCCGCCGGCGCCGCTCCACGCGACCGTCACACCGCCGAGCAGCGCCGGTGCGGCGTTGTCGGGGTGGCCCTCCAGGCGCGTCGCCAGCTCCAGGACCGTCGCGTCGTCGAGGGCGGCCGGCTCCGCGATGAGCATGCGCGCCGCGACGAGGCCGGCGACGACGGCAGCGGCAGAGGACCCCATCCCCCGCCCGTGCGGGACGGCGTTGGTGCAGGTCAGGCGGAGTCCCGTGAGCGGGGCGCCGACGTGCTCCAGGCCGAGCCGCAGCGCCTGGACGACGAGGTGGCCGTCGCCGGTGCCGACCTCGCCGGCACCCTCCCCCGCCACCTCGACGGTCACCTGGTCGCTGCCGAGCGCGCGGACCTCCACGATGTCGTGGTGGGCGAGGGCGAGCCCCAGGGCGTCGAAGCCCGGGCCGAGGTTGGCGCTCGTCGCGGGGACCCGCACGCGGACGTGGTCGTGACGCAGACGCATGGGGCCCTCAGTCGAGCTCGAGAGCGCGGGCGATGGAGACGACGTCGGCCTGCACGCGGACGGGGACGACCTCCCCGCCGTCGGGCGTGCGCAGCGCCCACTGCGGGTCCTTGAGTCCGTGGCCCGTGACGGTGACGGTGATCCGCGCGCCCGCCGGGACCCGCCCCTCCTGCGCGAGGCGGAGCAGCCCCGCGACGCCGGCCGCGGACGCCGGCTCCACGAAGACCCCGACCCGCGCCGAGAGGAAGCGGTGCGCCGCGAGGATCTCCTCGTCCGTGACGGCCTCGATGAGCCCGCCGGAGGTGTCCCGCGCCTCGACGGCCTGCTGCCACGAGGCCGGGTTGCCGATCCGGATCGCGGTGGCGATCGTCTCCGGGTGCGTCACGGGGTGCCCGGCGACGATCGGCGCCGCGCCCGCTGCCTGGAAGCCCCACATCGCGGGCGTGCGCGTGGCGGGGCCGTGCTCCGCGTACTCGACGAAGCCCTTCCAGTACGCCGTGATGTTGCCCGCGTTGCCGACCGGCAGGACGTGGACGTCCGGCGCGTCGCCGAGGGCGTCGACGATCTCGAACGACGCGGTCTTCTGGCCCTCGATGCGGTCCGGGTTGACCGAGTTCACGAGCTCCACCGGGTACACCTCGGCGAGCTTGCGGGCCGCCACCAGGCAGTCGTCGAAGTTGCCGTCGACCTGGAGCAGCCGGGCGCCGTGCGCGACGGCCTGGCTCAGCTTGCCCATCGCGATCTTGCCGTCGGGCACGAGCACGGCGCACGTCATCCCGGCGGCGGCCGCGTACGCCGCCGCGGATGCGGACGTGTTCCCGGTCGAGGCGCAGACGACGGCCTTCGCCCCGCGGGCCGCCGCGGCGGAGATCGCCGTGGTCATGCCGCGGTCCTTGAAGGACCCGGTCGGGTTCATGCCCTCGACCTTGAGCGAGACGTCCGCGCCGACGGCCTCCGAGAGCGCCCGGGCGGGGACGAGCGGGGTGCCGCCCTCGCCGAGCGTGACGACCGTGCGCAGGAGGTGCTCGGGGAGGCGGTCCGCGTACTCCGCGATGACGCCGCGCCACTGGTGTGCCACGTCAGGCCCCCTCGACCCGCAGGACGGAGACCACGTCACGCACGACCGGCAGGCCGGCCAGCGCCGCCACCGTCGCCGCGAGGGCCGCGTCGGGCGCAGCGTGCGTGACCACGAGCAGGTCCGCCTGCTCACCGTCCGCGCGCGCCTGACGCACGGTCTCGATCGAGACGCCGTGATCGGCGAAGACCTGGGCCGCCTGCGCCAGGACGCCGGGCCGGTCGTCGACCCGGACCTGCACCTGGTACCGCGTCACCGCCTCGCCGACCGGGCGTGGCCGCAGCTCGGCGTGCCGGGACTCGACCGGGCCCTTGCCGCCCAGCACGCGGTGCCGCGCGACGGTGACGAGGTCGCCGAGGACCGCGCTCGCCGTCGGCGCGCCGCCCGCGCCGCGGCCGTAGAACATGAGCTCGCCGGCGGCCTCCGCCTCGACGAAGACCGCGTTGTAGGCGCCCCGCACGCTCGCCAGCGGGTGCGCGGTCGGGACGAGCGCGGGGTGCACGCGCACCACGACGCCGTCGGTCCCGGTCCGCTCGGCGATCGCCAGCAGCTTGACGACGTGGCCCGTCTCGGCGGCGAGCGCGACGTCGTCGGCCGTCACGCCCATGATCCCCTCGCAGTGCACGTCCCCGACGCCCACCCGGGTGTGGAACGCGAGCGAGGCGAGGATGGCCGCCTTCGCCGCCGCGTCGTGGCCCTCGACGTCGGCCGTGGGGTCGGCCTCCGCGTAGCCGAGCTCCTGGGCCTGGGCGAGCGCGTCCCGCAGCTCGAGGCCGTGGGTGCTCATCTGGTCCAGCACGTAGTTGGTCGTGCCGTTGACGATGCCGAGCACGCGCGTCACCCGGTCGCCGGCGAGCGACTCCC
>NZ_CAMPHH010000117.1 GCF_946885855.1 uncultured Actinotalea sp.
GGCTTCGGCTACACGCTCGGCAACTCCCTGCGCCGGACCCTGCTGTCCTCGATCCCCGGCGCCGCCGTCACGTCGATCCGCATCGACGGCGTGCTGCACGAGTTCAGCACGGTGACGGGCGCCAAGGAGGACGTCACCGAGATCATCCTGAACATCAAGGAGCTCGTCGTCTCCTCCGAGAACGACGAGCCGGTCGTCATGTACCTGCGCAAGCAGGGCCCGGGCACGGTCACCGCGGCGGACATCACCCCGCCGGCGGACGTGCAGGTGCACAACCCCGACCTGCACATCGCCACGCTCAACGGCAAGGGCAAGCTCGAGATCGAGCTCACGGTCGAGCGCGGCCGCGGCTACGTCTCCGCCCAGCAGAACAAGGCGTACGACGCCGAGATCGGCCGGATCCCGGTCGACTCGATCTACTCGCCCGTCCTCAAGGTGACCTACAAGGTCGAGGCGACCCGTGTCGAGCAGCGCACGGACTTCGACAAGCTCGTCGTGGACGTCGAGACGAAGCCGGCGATCGCGCCGCGCGACGCGCTGGCCTCCGCCGGCAAGACGCTCGTCGAGCTCTTCGGCCTGGCCCGCGAGCTCAACGTGGAGGCGGAGGGCATCGAGATCGGCCCGTCGCCGACCGACGCCGCCCTGGCCGCGGACCTGGCGCTGCCGATCGAGGAGCTGCAGCTGACCATCCGGTCGTACAACTGCCTCAAGCGCGAGGGCATCCACTCGGTGGGCGAGCTCGTCGCCCGGTCCGAGGCGGACCTGCTCGACATCCGCAACTTCGGTGCCAAGTCGATCACCGAGGTCAAGGAGAAGCTCTCGGGCCTGGGCCTGTCCCTCAAGGACAGCCCGATCGACTTCGACCCGTCGGCCGCCGCGTACTACGACGACGCCGACTACACCGAGGACGAGCTGTCCTGATGCCGTGGAGGACCGCGCCGTCGGCGGTGCGGTCCCGTTCGATGAACTGAGGAGTACAGAATGCCCACGCCCACCAAGGGTCCGCGGCTCGGTGGCGGTCCGGCGCACGAGCGCCGCATCCTCGCCAACCTGGCGACGAGCCTCTTCGAGCACCGTCGCATCACCACGACCGAGACGAAGGCGAAGCGGCTGCGTCCGCTCGCCGAGCGCCTCATCACCTTCGCCAAGCGGGGGGACCTCGCCGCGCGCCGTCGCGTGCTCACGGTCGTCCGTGACAAGGGCGTCGTCCATGAGCTCTTCACCGAGATCGCCCCGGCGATGGCGGAGCGCCAGGGTGGCTACACCCGCATCACGAAGATCGGCCCGCGCAAGGGTGACAACGCGCCCATGGCCGTCATCGAGCTCGTCCTGGAGCCCGTGAGCCCGAAGCAGGCGACGGTGCGCGAGGCGGAGAAGGCGACGAAGAAGGCCGCCGCCCCCGCGGTCGCCCCGGTCGCCGAGGAGTCGGCGTCGGCCGAGTCCACCGAGAGCGCGGAGAGCGCCGAGTCCGCCGAGAGCGCGGAGTCGGCGGAGAGCGCGGAGTCGGCGCCGAGCGCGGAGTCGGCGCCGAGCGCGGAGTCGGCCGAGGAGACCGCCGCCGACGACGCCGCCGAGGCGGACGGCGAGGAGAAGGCCGACAAGGCCTGACCCACCGCAGCACGACGGGAGGCCCGGGGCGCGACGCTCTCCGGGCCTCCCGTGCGTCGGGCCTCGCGTGCGCCGGTGGGTCGGGCCGCCCCGCGTTAGCGTGGGCCGGTGCCCACCCCGCTGCCGGTCGTCCTCCTCCACGGCGCGCGGACGTCCGGGACGATGTGGCGCGCCCAGGTCGAGGCGCTCGAGCGGGCCGGCCGGGTCGCGGTCGCCCCGGACCTGCCCGGGCACGGCCGCCGACTGGGCGAGACGTTCACCGTCGAGCGGTCGCTCGACGCGGTCGACGAGGCGGTCCGTGGCGTCGGCGGGCGCGCCGTCGTCGTCGGGGCGTCGCTCGGGGGCTATCTCGGGACGGCCTGGGCGGCGCAGCACCCCGACCGGGCAGCCGCGCTCCTGCTGTCCGGCTGCTGCACCGATCCCGGCACGGTGCTCACCGACGCGTGGCGGGAGGCCGCTCGGCTCATCGGGCGGATGCCGGACCGCGGTGCGGCGCTCAACCGGTCCCTCGTCGACCGGGCCCTGCCGCCCGACGGTGCCCGGGACGTCGCGGCGGGCGGCTTCGCCCTCGACGTCATGGTCGACCTGCTCACGGCCATGCGTGCGCTCGAGCCCCGGGCGGACCTCGCCCGCCTGACCTGCCCGGTGTGGTTCGCGAACGGGCAGTGGGACCACTTCCGGCTGCACGAGCGGTCCTTCCTCGCCGCGCGGCCGGGGGCCCGGCGCGTGGTCGTCCGTGGGGCGACGCACCTGGCGTCGCTGGTGCGGCCGGTCGCCTTCACCCGGGTGCTGCTGGACCTCCTGGAGGAGGTCGACCCGCCGGCGGTACGGCGGCCGACGGCCGGCGGTCCCGAGCGTGCCCTCAGCGACCCCAGCCCTCGTCGCTGAGCCGGCGCAGCGACCACGCGCGCACGCCGCCGACGATCCCGGCGGAGTTGGGCACCACGACGACGTCGTCGCCGAGCGCGGCCAGCGCGGACGGGGTCACGAGCCGCGCGTTGCCCCCGCCGAGGTACAGGCGGTCCCACCGGAACACGGGCCGGAGCCCCTCCACGGCGCGCCGCACGCGGCGGGACCACGCGGCGTCCCCGAGCCGACGGCGCTCCGGCTCGCCGAGGTAGGAGTCGTAGGTGACGCCGCGGCGCACCGGGGCGTGCGACAGCTCCAGGTGCGGGGCGAGCACGCCGCCGTCGAAGAGCGCCGAGCCGAGTCCCGTGCCGAGGGTCAGCACGAGCTCCAGGCCGCTGCCCGACACCACCCCGGCCCCGTGCACCTCCGCGTCGTTGAGGACGAGGACGGGCACGCCCAGCGCCGCGGCGAGGTCGGCCTCCACGTCCCGCCCCGCCCACGCGGTGACCAGCTCCGGCAGGACCCGGGTCCGGGGTCCGGCGCGCGTGACGTAGTGCGGCGTCGCGATGACGACGCCGTGGCGGATCATCCCCGGCATGCCCACGGTCGCGCGTTCCGCCGGGGGCAGGTCGCGGGCGATCGCCACGACCGTCTCCACGAGCCGCTCGGGGGGCAGCGGGTAGGGCGTCGGCACCCGGACGGGCGGGACGTGGAGGGTCCCCGCGGCGTCGAGCACGGACGCCTTGATCCCACCGCCGCCGCAGTCGACGGCCAGCGTCCGGCCCGCTCCGGCGCTCGCCCGGCCTGCCGCCGCGGTCTCCTGGTCCACCCGCGCGAGGGTAGGCCCGGCACGCGTGCCCGCGCCACGGCCGGGGCCGTCGCCGCCCGCCTCGCTAGCGTGGACCCGTGGACGCGCCCCGGACCCCTGCCACCGCCTCGCCGTCACTCGGTGCCGCGGCCGCCGACGACGTCGTCCGCGTCCGGCTCGACCTCTCCTACGACGGCACGGGCTTCGCGGGCTGGGCGGCGCAGCCCACGCTCCGGACGGTCCAGGGCACGCTGGAGGCGGCCCTCGGCACGGTCCTGCGCTGCGCGCCGCCGCGGCTCACCGTGGCCGGCCGGACGGACGCCGGGGTCCACGCCCGGGGCCAGGTGGCACACCTCGATGTCGACCGCGCCCTCTGGACCGCCGTCCGCGGCCGGATGACCGGCGAGCCCGGGGACGTCCTCGTCCGGCGCCTCGCCGGCGTGCTGCCGCCCGACGTCGTGGTCCACCGCGCGACGCCGGCGCCGGAGGGCTTCGACGCGCGCTTCTCCGCGTTGCACCGCCGGTACGCCTACCGCATCGCCGACGACGTCTGCCGGGTCGACCCGCTGCGCCGCGCGCACGTCGCCCGGCACCGGCTCCCGCTCGACGCCACCGCGATGAGCGAGGCCGCGGCGCAGCTCGTGGGGCGCCACGACTTCGCCGCGTTCTGCCGCGCCCGGCCCGACGCGACGACGATCCGCACGCTCCAGGTCCTCGACGTCGTCCGCCCCCACGACGGACCGGACGCCGGGCTCGTCGTGGCGGTGGTGCAGGCGGACGCGTTCTGCCACTCCATGGTGCGCGCGCTCGTGGGCGCCCTCACCGCGGTGGGCGAGGGCCGCCGTCCGGTCGAGTGGCCCGGTGAGCTCCTGGCGGGACGGCGCCGGGAGGGCGCGGCGGTGGTCGCCCCCGCGCACGGGCTGACGCTCGAGGAGGTCGCGTACCCCGCGGCGGACCGGATGGCGGAGCGGGCGGAGCGGACGCGCGCGCGGCGGGCGGCGGACGACGTGGACCATCCGGGGGGACCACGGGATGACGAGGACCTCGGGCTCCGGGCAGAATCCTGATCAGCGTCGGGGGGCGCTGACACGTCCGAGCAGAGCGCCGACCGGAGGGAGCGCCGTGACTGCCGCCCGACCGAGCACCGACCCCGTGCGCGTCGCCACGACCATCGCCGACCTCACGTCCTACGCGACGACGGACGCGTGCGGGAGCGTCGTCGACCTCGGTCAGCGTCTCGTGGACCTCGCGGTCGACCTCGTCGCGGCGCGCGCCGCCGGCGTCCTGCTGGCCCAGGAGCCCGACGGCGCCGACGCGGAGCTCCTGGCCAGCACGGACCACACGACCGCGCTGCTCGAGATCATCCAGGTGCGCTCCGGGGAGGGGCCCTGCCTGGCCGCCGTCCGGTCCCGGGGCGTCGTCGTCGTGGACGACGTGGAGCGGGTCGCGGACCGGTGGCCGGAGTGGACCGAGGGCGCGCGGCGTCTGGGCGTGCGGTCCGCGTACGGCATCCCGCTGCACGTGCGCGGCGCCGTCGTCGGCGCGCTCAACGTCTTCCACGAGGAGCAGGCCGCGCTCGGCCCCGCGGAGATCGCGGTGCTCGCGGCGCTCGGCGAGGCCGCCGGTGCGGCGCTCCTCCAGCACCGGGCCGTGCGGGACGCGGAGACGCTCGCGGGTCAGCTCCAGCGCGCGCTGGAGAGCCGGGTCGTCATCGAGCAGGCGAAGGGACTGGTGGCCGAGCGGCACGGCGTGGACGTGGGCGAGGCCTTCCGGTTGCTGCGCGGGCACGCCCGCTCCTCCTCCCGCGCGCTCAGCGAGGTGGCCGGCGCCGTCGTCGCCGGCGTGGAGGACGTGCCCGCGACGGGCCGGTGACACGGCGGGGAGGTCGGGCGCCGGCGGGCCGGCGCCCGACGGCCCTCAGAGCTGGTCGTCCTCGATGACGTGGACCGCCGCCTCCTCGGCGCTCGCGCCGCTGCCGGCGATCCCGACGTCCGTGGCCATGGTGTCCGCGGTCGGCTCCCCGGTGGGTCCGGCCTCGTCCGCCGCCAACCGTCCGGCGCGGTCGGTCTCCCGCGCCCCGGCGGTGGGCTCGTCGGGCGTGTCCCAGACCTCGGGCTCCTCCTGCGCGAGCTTGTCGTCCATGCGCTCGCCGAGGGCCTGGTCCAGGTGCGTCTCGAGGCGGTTGCCCGGCGGGCGCTCCGGCGGGGAGTAGCCCTCGTCGAGGATGCTGTCGACCCCCCGGTCCAGCAGCGTGTCGTCCTGCTGGAGCTGGTCGGTGTCGCCCTCGGCGGCCGTCTCGGGGTCGGGCGAGGTGGCGGGCGTGTCGCCCGTGAACTCGTTGCTGGGTGAGGTCATGGCGCCACCGTGGCACCGCGTCCTGCGCCCCGCATCCGGAGCCCCGGCCCGCAGGAGTGGGTCCCGACGGACGGCAGCCCCGCGTGAAAGCGGTCGCCCGTGGCGTCGCGCGTCGAGGACACTGGTCGGCATGGGTCACGTGGACGTCCAGGGTGTCGGGTACGTGCTGCCCGACGGTCGTCCGCTGCTCGCCGACGTCGACCTGCGGGTCGCCGACGGCGCGCGGGTCGCCCTCGTGGGGCCGAACGGGGCCGGCAAGACGACGTTGCTGCGCCTGGTCGCCGGGGACGAGGTGCCGCACGCGGGCGTCGTCGTGCGCAGCGGGGGGCTCGGCGTGATGCGGCAGGACGTCGGCCGGATCGAGGACGACCGCTCCGTGCGCGACCTGCTGGCGGCCCTCGCGCCGCCGGCGATCCGTGACGCCGCCGCCGAGCTCGCCGCCGCGGAGCTCGCGATCATGGAGGTCGACGACGAGCCGGCCCAGCTGCGGTACGCGCAGGCGCTCGCGGACTGGGCCGACGTGCGCGGCTACGAGGCGGAGGCGGCCTGGGACCGGGTGACCGACGCGGTCCTGTCGGTGCCGTTCGAGCGCGCGCAGTACCGCGAGGTGCGCACCCTGTCCGGCGGGGAGCAGAAGCGGCTGGTCCTCGAGGCGCTGCTGCGCGGTCCGGACGAGGTGCTCCTGCTCGACGAGCCCGACAACTACTTAGACGTGCCGACCAAGCGCTGGCTCGAGGCCCGCCTGGCGGCGTCGGAGAAGACCGTGCTCCTCGTCAGCCACGACCGGGAGCTCCTGTCGCGCACGGCGACGCACGTGGCGAGCCTCGAGCCGACGGCGGTGGGGTCCCGCCTGTGGGTGCACGGCGGGGGCTTCGCCACCTTCGGGGAGGCGCGGGCGGCGCGGCGGGAGCGGCACGAGGAGCTGACCCGGCGCTGGGCGGAGGACCACGCGCAGCTGCGCCGGCTCGTCAACGACCTCAAGGTGAGGGCGACGTTCAACGACGGGATGGCGTCGCGCTACCAGGCGGCCCGGACCCGCCTGCGCAGGTTCGAGGAGACCGGCCCGCCGGTGGTCCTCACCCACGACCAGGACGTCCAGGTCCGCCTGCGGGGAGGGCGGACGGGCAAGCGCGCCGTCGTCGCCGAGCGCCTGGAGCTCACCGGGCTGCTGCGCCCGTTCGACCTCGAGGTCTGGTTCGGCGAGCGGGTCGCGGTGCTCGGCTCCAACGGGTCGGGCAAGTCCCACCTGCTGCGGCTGCTCGCCGCGGGCGGGACGGACCCCGCGCCGGACCAGCGGCCCGAGCCGGGGCCTGCGCCCGTCGCCCACACGGGCCGGGTCACCCTCGGGGCGCGCGTGCGGCCGGGCTGGTTCGCGCAGAGCGACACCCACCCCGAGCTGCACGGGCGGACGCTGCTGGAGGTCCTCCACCGCGGGGAGGGGCAGCGGGCGGGGATGGGACGGGAGCCGGCCAGCAAGGCGCTGGACCGGTACGAGCTCGTCGCCGCGGCGGAGCAGCGCTACGAGACCCTGTCCGGCGGGCAGCAGGCCCGGTTCCACATCCTCCTGCTCGAGCTGTCCGGTGCGACCCTGCTGCTCCTGGACGAGCCGACCGACAACCTGGACCTGCACTCGGCGGAGGCGCTCGAGCGGGGGCTCGAGGCGTTCGAGGGCACGGTGCTCGCGGTGACCCACGACCGCTGGTTCGCCCGGACCTTCGACCGGTTCCTCGTGGTCGGTGAGGACGGCACCGTGGACGAGGCGCCGGAGCCGGTGTGGGACGTCCGTCGCGTGCAGCGGGCGCGCTAGCAGGTTTTGACCCTCGGACCGGCGTACGGGTACTCTGGCGTGTCGTTGTGCGTCCCAGCGGACCGGTGTCTCCCACTCGCCGGTCGCGGACCGCACGGCACCTGACCTCATCGGAGCCCAGAGGCGCCTCGCGCCGCTGCGCCGATGCCACTTGCGAAGCACCAGAAACGAAGGCTACGACCGTGCGCACGTACACCCCGAAGCCCGGCGACGTCGAGCGGGCCTGGCACGTCATCGACGCGACCGACGTCGTCCTCGGCCGCCTGGCGTCCCACGTCGCCACGCTGCTGCGCGGCAAGCACAAGGCGACCTTCGCCCCGCACGTCGACCAGGGCGACTTCGTCATCATCATCAACGCGGACAAGGTCGCGCTCACCGGCAACAAGCGGGAGCAGAAGCTGGCCTACCGTCACTCGGGCTACCCGGGTGGCCTGCGCGCGGTGCCCTACAGCGAGCTCCTGGCCAAGAAGCCCGAGCGCGCCGTGGAGAAGGCCGTGCGCGGGATGCTCCCGCGCAACTCCCTGGGCCGTGCCCAGATCAGCAAGCTGAAGGTCTACGCCGGCCCGGAGCACCCGCACGCGGCGCAGCAGCCGAAGCCCTTCGAGATCACCCAGGTCTCTCAGCAGCCCGCCGGCCGCTGACACGACCCCCACGTACAGGACGCGAGGACTACCAGTGGCCGAGACCACCGTGGACATCGAGGGCGACGAGACGCCCACCAGCTACACCTCCGAGAGCGCGGCGCCGACCGGCCGCGGCCAGAGCCTGACGGCGCCGGGCCAGGCGCTCGGCCGCCGCAAGGAGGCCGTGGCCCGCGTGCGCCTCGTCCCCGGGACCGGCCAGTGGAAGATCAACGGCCGCACGCTCGAGGACTACTTCCCGAACAAGGTGCACCAGCAGCTGGTCAACAGCCCGCTCAAGCTCGTCGACGTCGAGGGGCGCTTCGACGTCATCGCGCGGATCGACGGCGGCGGCGTGTCCGGCCAGGCCGGCGCGCTGCGCCTCGGCATCGCCCGGGCGCTCAACGAGATCGACGCCGAGCACAACCGCCCGGCGCTGAAGAAGGCCGGCTTCCTCACGCGTGACGCCCGCGTGGTCGAGCGCAAGAAGGCCGGTCTGAAGAAGGCCCGCAAGGCGCCGCAGTACTCCAAGCGCTGACCTCAGCCGCTCCGCCGACGGCCCCGATGGACTCCCATCGGGGCCGTCGGTGCGTACGGAGGAGGACAGGGCTCGTGCAGGCAGGACCGGTCCGCCCCTGAGGGTGGCCGGCGAGGAACGAGGAGGCTGGTCGATGGGTCGGTTGTTCGGTACCGACGGTGTGCGGGGTCTGGCGAACCGGGACGTGACGGCGGAGCTCGCGCTGGACCTGTCCGTCGCGGCGGCGCACGTGCTCGCCGCGCGCGGGGAGTTCGAGGGCCACCGGCCGCGCGCCGTCGTCGGGCGGGACCCGCGGGCGTCGGGCGAGTTCCTGTCCGCGGCCGTGTCCGCCGGGCTGGCCAGCGCGGGCGTCGACGTCGTCGACGTCGGTGTCCTGCCCACCCCGGCGGTCGCCTACCTGACCGGGGCCCTGGACGTCGACCTCGGCGTCATGCTGTCCGCGTCCCACAACCCCATGCCGGACAACGGCATCAAGTTCTTCGCGCGCGGCGGGCACAAGCTCGACGACGAGATCGAGGACCAGATCGAGGCTCGGATGCGCGAGCCGTGGGACCGGCCCACGGGCGCCGCCGTGGGCCGGATCACGGCGGACACCGGGGGAGCGGGGGAGCGGTACGTCACCCACCTGGTCGGGACGCTGCCGACGCGCCTGGACGGCCTGCGGATCGTCGTCGACTGCGCGAACGGCGCGGCCAGCGAGGTCGGCCCCATGGCGCTGCGGGCGGCCGGGGCGGACGTCGTCGTCATCAACGCCTCGCCCGACGGGCGGAACATCAACGAGCAGTGCGGCTCCACGCACCCCGAGCAGCTCCAGGCCGCCGTCGTGGCCGCGCGCGCGGATCTCGGTGTGGCGTTCGACGGCGACGCCGACCGGTGCCTGGCGGTCGACGGCGAGGGCCGCCTCGTCGACGGCGACCAGATCATGGGGGTGCTCGCCGTCGCGCTCAAGGAGCGGGGGCACCTGGCGCACGACACGCTCGTCACGACCGTCATGAGCAACCTGGGCCTGCAGCTCGCCATGGCGGACGCGGGCGTGCGGACCGTGCAGACCGCCGTCGGCGACCGGTACGTGCTGGAGGCGATGCGGGCGAACGGGTACAGCCTCGGCGGCGAGCAGTCCGGGCACCTCATCCTCGCCGCGCACGGCACCACGGGTGACGGCACGCTCACGGCGCTCCAGCTCGCGTCCCGCGTCGCGCAGACCGGCCGGCCGCTCGCCGACCTCGCCTCCTCCGTGCGGCGGCTGCCGCAGGTCCTGCTCAACGTCACCGGCGTGGACCGCACGCGTGCGGCCGACGACGACGGCGTGCGCTCGGCC
>NZ_CAMPHH010000118.1 GCF_946885855.1 uncultured Actinotalea sp.
TCGCGTAGCCGTCGAAGGTCGTGACGGCCTGCTCACCCGTGCCCGGGGTGTTGAACAGGATCGCCGTGATCGAGCCGCCGAAGGAGACGGCGCCGTAGGCGCCCAGGATGAAGGCGAGCCCGGGGCCGGTGTCCATCCCGAGGACGAGGGGAGTGAGCAGGGCCAGTGTCGCCAGGCCGCCGAGCCCCGGCAGGAACCCGATGACGAGGCCGAGCACCATGCCGAACGTGAGGTACAGGAGGGACTCGACGGTGAGCAGCAGCAGCAGCCCGTCGAGGAGGGCCTGGCCCATGGGTGTCTCCGTGCTTCGTGGGAGAGCGGTGGACGACCGAGCCGGGCAGAGGTGGAAAGGGGGAGCTCCACCCCTGCCCGGCGGTCCGGACTACGTGGCGATCACTCCGCGACGAGCGGGGCGAGGACCTCGATCGCGGCGGAGCCGGTCTCGGCCAGCGCGATCACGTCGTCCCGTGCGAGGGCGTCGGCGACGTAGCCGGCGTCCTCCATCGCGGTGATGTAGCCGTCGCCGCTCGCGGCGCGGAAGATGGCGTCCGCGATGTAGTCGGCGATGGCCTCGTCCATCCCGGGCGGACCGACCATGATCCGCTCCAGGTCGTAGATCGACGCGAGCGCCTCGAGGACGCTCTGGTCGTCACCCTCGCCGAACTCCGTGATGAGCGGGACGTCCGAGGGAAGCCGGTCGCTCTCCTGGGTGCTGATGTACACCACCGGGATCGCGCCGGAGCCCTCGATGGTCGCGAGCGCGGCGTCCCGGGAGTTCACCGAGGCGTCCACCTCGCCGACCGTGAGGGCCGCGTCCGCCTCGCCCGAGCCCGGGTACCCACCGATGATCTCGTTGGGGAAGCCGAGCACCTCGGACAGGACGACCGTCGCGTAGTACGCGTCGGAGCCCACGCCGCCGATGCCGAAGACGACCGGCTCGGTCGCGTTGATGACGTCCTCCATCGTCGCCAGACCCGTGTCGGCGCCGGTGTAGACGACCGGCGGGATCGCGCCGAGCCGGCCCAGGTGGGTCCAGTTGGCGTTCTCCAGGACGACGCCCTCCTGCCCGGTTGCCTCGGCGAAGACGGCGCCCGGGTAGTTGATGAGGCCGATCGTCAGCCCGTCGGGCTCCGCCTGGTAGATCGCGTTCGCGCCGATGAGGCCGCCGCCGCCGGGCTGGTTCTCGACCTGGATCCGCACCCCGTCGAGCTCCTTCTCGAGCTCGGGGGCCAGGAGCCGGACGAAGTTGTCGAACCCGCCGCCCGGGTTGTACGGGACGATGATCTTGATCGTCTTGCCGTCGAGGAAGGCCGCGGCCTCCTCGGCCGGGTCGACCTCCTCCGCGGTCTCCGAGGCGCCGGGCTCCGGCGTCTCGTCGGCCGCGTCGTCTCCCCCTGCGCTGTCCGAGCCGCAGGCGGCCAGGACCATCGCCGTCGTGACGGCGAGGACCCCCACGAGGGCTCTGCCCCGGGATCGTGTCGTGCGCATGTGTCTCTCGATTCGTCGGGGGCCGCAGCCCTCAAGCGGTGGTGGTGGGCGACGTCGACGACGTCATGCGGTCCCGCAGGACCGCCCGGTCACTTGTTCTCGGGGAACCGCTCGATCGCGTGGAGCCCGAGGGCCTTGATCGCGAAGGTGTCCTGGATCGCCAGGTAGCGGCAGGACTCGGTCTCGCTGTCGTTGAAGTGCTGGTGCCACATCCAGACCGGGAACGAGAACATGTCGCCCTCCTCCCAGTCGATGCGGTGCTCGTTGATGCCGTCCCAGCTGATGACCGAGTGGCCGACGCCGGAGACGATGTAGATGACGGCCTCGGTCGTGTGCCGGTGGTTGACCGACGCGCCGAGCGGGGGCAGCTCGCTCAGGTGCGGCTGGAGACGGACGTCGTGGCCCAGGCGGTAGAACCGTGCCTTCGTGTTGCGGTACTCGCGGGGCGTCAGCTCGGTGGTCTTGAGGTTCTTGATGATCACCGCCTCCGTGGGCGGGTTCTTCTTGTTCCAGGACTCGCGCGGCCCCATCTCGCTGTTGTAGGCCGTGCTGAGCGGCTGGTCCCGCTTCTCGACCTCGGAGATGTCCGGTGCGCCCTTCACGGCGGGGGTCAGGTCTGTCATGGGTTGGTCCTCTTTCCTCTCGGACGCGGCCCGGCGGCGTCGTCCTCGACGCCCCACTCCCGCGCACTCACCAACGTGGTGATGATACTGAATACAATCTTCGGGTCAAGGGTCCCGGGCTGTGCCGGAGTGGCCGACCCGTCAGGGCAGCGACCGCGTGAACGCATCCATGCTCGACGCGGACCCGCCACCGGCCGTCCAGGCGTTCTTGCGCCGCTTGATGTCCGTGATCTCCCGCTCGACGGCCTCCGCGAGGGGCAGCTCGAGCCCGACGCCCTCGGCGTACTCCCGCAGCACCCGCATGTCCTCCTCCGCCCACGGCATCGGGCGTGAGCGCGTCCAGGTGTCCAGCGCCCAGTTCGCCCCGCTGCTCATGAGGAGCGCCTCGCGCAGGGGCTCCAGGCTCAGGCCGAGACGGGAGCCGAGCCGCATCACCTCGTGGTTCGCGACGACGCAGGACCACAGGAGGTAGTTGTTGAGCATCTTGCCGACCTGACCCGCACCGACCGGGCCCAGCCGGTAGATGTCGGACCCGATCGCGTGCAAGGGGGCGGAGACGGCGTCCAGCAGGGCGGCGTCCCCGCCGCACAGGACGAGCAGGCTGCCGTCCTCGGCCGCGGGCTCGCCCCGGGCGACCGGCGTGTCGAGCACGTGGACCCCGTGGGGGCGGGCGGCGTGCTCGACCTTCCGCACGGTCTCCGGCTCGACGGTGCTGCACACCGCGACGACGGCGCCGGGCATCGCGGCCGTGAGGACGCCCCCGGGGCCGGTCGTGGTCTCGAGCACCTCGGCGTCGAAGCCGACCACCAGGAGGACCAGCCGGGCCCCGCGGGTCGCGTCCGCCACCGACTCCGCCGCGCGCAGACCCTCGGCGCGGGCACGGTCGCGCGCCTCGGCCACGACGTCGTACCCGACGACGTCGAAGCCGGCCCGCGCGAGGTTGCGCGCCATCGGGAGCCCCATCTTCCCCAGGCCGATCACCGCGACGACGTCGCCGCTGCCGAGGTGCCGGGGGACGGAGGTGGTGTTCATGGTCGGTCCTTCCTGGACGGCGAGACGCCCGGGCGTGGGCACCTCGCGACGAGGGCTCGCGGACGGCCAGGCGCTGCTCCCGGCCGCGTCACGGGCGGCACACGACGTCGACGAGGGCCGGGCCCCCGGTCGTGCGGATCACCTCGATGGCGCGCCGCACGGCCGGGACGACGTCGTCCGGGTCGTGCACCGGCCCCTCCGCCCACCAGCCCATGGACCGCGCCAGACCTGCGAAGTCGGGCGCCGGGTCCTCGATCGTGATGCCGATCCTGGCGCGCTCCTGCGGGTTCCCCCGTTCGCGCGCCATGTGCTTCTGGTGCACCCAGTCGTTGTTGTAGGCGCGGTTGTTGACCATGACCACGAGCATCGGGATGCGGTGGTGTGCCGCGACCCAGAGCGCGCCCGCGTCGAACATGAGGTCGCCGTCCGGCTGGAGGTCGACGACGAGGCGGTCGGTGCCCCGGTACGCGAGCGCGACCCCGAGCGCGATGCCGATCTGGGTGGCCGTGCCGAGGCTCCGGCCGGGGTGCCGGTCCACCCGGTCGACGTCCCACAGCCGTGGCGCCCAGCCGTTGCCGGTGCCGGCGGTGAGGACCCAGTCCTCGCCCTGCAGCGCCCGCCCCACCTCGAGCACGAGCCGGGGCGTCGACATCGGCTCGCCCGGGACGTGCGCCTCCGCCGTCGCGAGCCACGCCGCGCGCAGGTCACGGTGCACCGCCGCCAGTGCCGCGGTGCGCTCGGCGCGACGGCGCGTGGCGGCGCCGTCGTCCGCGGCCACGCGCTCGCGGACCAGCTCCAGGAGGGCCGGCAGGGCCAGGCTCGTGTCCGCCAGCACGGTGCGGTCGGAGGTGACGACGCTCCCGTGGTCGGCGGACCAGGACGAGATCCCGACGTCCGCGAAGCCGATCTCCAGGACCCGCGTGCCGGGCGCCAGCGCGAGGCGGTCCCCGCGCACCTCCTTGGTCATGAGCTGGGTGTGCTGCCCGACGTCCTTGATGTCCAGCAGCACGACGACGTCGGCCTCGGCGAGCACGTCGGAGCCGGTGACGTTGAGCGGGTGCGTGCTGGCGATGTTCGTCCGGATCCCGGTGTCCACCACGCCCGCGGCGAGCGTCGTCGCGAGCTCCGCGAGCACGTCCCACATCGCGTGGTCCCGGCACACGGAGCCCGTCACCAGCACCGGACGGCGGGCCGCGACGAGCTCGTCCGCGACCGCGGCCAGGGCGTCCGGGTCCGGGGCGATCCGGCTCGGCTGCGGCAGGACCGTCGGCACCGGTCGCTCGCCGGTCACGACCTGCTCCTGCAGGTCGGCGTCGAGCGCGACGTAGACGGGCCCGGCCGGCTCGGTCGTCGCGATCCGGTACGCACGTGCGAGCGAGTCCGGGACGGCCTCGACGGAGTACGGGTGGTCGTCCCACTTCGTGAAGTCGCGGACCGCCGTGTTCTGGGAGTCGGCGGTGTGCACCCAGTCGATCCACGGCCGCCGGCGTGCCGCATCCATGGGGCCGGCGCCGCCGAGCACGAGCATCGGCACCCGGTCGGTGTAGGCGTAGTAGACGCCCATCGTGCCGTGCAGCAGACCGACGAGGTCGTGCAGCACGACGCCCATCGCCTCGCCGGTCGCCTTGGCGTACCCGTGGGCGATGCCGACGGCGACCTTCTCGTGCGGCACGAGGATGATCTCCGGCTCGTTCTCGCCGTAGTTCACGACCGAGTCGTGCAGGCCGCGGAAGGACGCCCCGGGGTTGAGGGCGAGGTAGCGGATCCCCTGGTGCCGCAGGACGTCGACCATGACGTCCGAGCCGTAGCAGGGCGCGGCCGGGCCGGCGCCGGGGTCCTGCTCCCCCTGCTGCTCCTGGTCCTGCGTCACGGGCGGTTCCTCTCTCTGGGCGTCACACCGGGGTCGGGGCGCGGCACGCGCCGCGCGCGGACGGGCCGGCCCGCGTCGTGGCGGGCCGGCCCGTCGCGGTCAGACCGCGGCCTGGATGTACGGCGCGAGCAGCGAGACGTTCTCCTGCACGACGGCGGCGCGCTCGAGCACGTCCTCGCGCGGGAGCGGGCTCGCGGTGTAGCCGGCGGCCGTCATGGTCTCCTCGTACGCCCCGGCGGTCGCGGCCGCGTAGATCGCGTCGGCGAGGAACTGCGCCCGCTCCTCGGGCACCCCGGGCGGCGCGACGAGCGTGCGCTCGAGGTCGTAGACGGTCGCCAGCGCGGTGAGCACCTCCTGCTGCTCGGCGTCGCCGAACTCGGTGATGAGGGGCACGTCCGCCACCTTGGGGTTCGGCTCCGTGCTGAGCAGAGCGACGATGTTCGTCCCCGTGCCCTCGATCCGTCCGAGGGTCGCGTCCACCGAGCCGACACCGGCCATGACCTCGCCGACGAGCAGGGCTGCGTCGGCCTCGCCACCGCCCGGGTAGCCCGCGATGATCTGGTTCGGGAAACCGAGCACCTCGGACATGATCACGGTCGCGTAGTACGCGTCGGAGCCGACGCCGCCGATGCCGAACGTCACCGGCTCGGTGCTGTCCATAATGTCCTCGAACGTCGTCAGCCCCGTGTCCTTGCCGGTGTAGACGATGGGGTTGATCGCGCCGAGGCGGGCGAGGAACGTCCACTCGCTGTTCTCGAACTCGACGCCCTCGGTCTCGGTGGTCTCGGCGAAGACCGCACCGGGGTAGTTGATGAGGCCGAAGGTGAGCCCGTCCGGCTCGGACTGGTAGATGGCGTTCGCGCCGACCAGGCCGCCGCCACCCGGGAGGTTCTCCACCTGGATGCTCACGCCCTCGAGCTCCTTCTCGAGCTCGGGGACGAGGAGCCGGACGAACTGGTCGAAGCCGCCGCCCGGGTTGTACGGGATGATGATCTTGATCGTCTCGCCGTCGTAGAACTCGGCCGCCTCGGCCGCGGGGTCCGGAGCCTCCTCCTCCTCGACCTGCTCCGTGTCGGGGCTCGCGGGCTCCTCGGCCTCGGGCTCGGCCGAGGTACCGGACGAGCAGGCGACCAGCAGGCTCGTCGCCAGCGTCAGGACCACAGCGCCGGCTGAGCGCCGACGCGTCCTCGTGGTGCTCATGTGTGCCTCTTTCACTGGGTGGTCCCCCGGCGCGCCGTTGCGCCGAGGGGGTCGCGGGGCTCGGCGAAGGGTCCGAGCGGGGGCTTCACGGGCCGAGCCACTCCAGGACCGCGTCGGCCGACATCTGGGGCGCCTCCCAGAAGTAGCCGTGGCGCAGACCGGGCAGCACCCGCAGGGTCGCGTCCGGGAGGGCCTGGGCGAGGAACCGGGACTGCTCGAGGTGCGAGCCCGTGCCCCCTCGGTGCGTGTCGAGCTCACCCACGAGCACGAGGGTCCGGTGGGCGATCCCGTCCAGCAGCCCGAGCGTGTCGTGCTGCTGCCGCGCGACGACGTGCGCGAGGTAGTCCCGCAGCGAGGGCCGGCTGGCCCAGAACGCGTGGGCGAGCCACTCCACCGCGGGGTGCCCCTCGGCGACGGCGTCGTCGGTGAAGAAGGTCGTCGCCTGCTGCCGCCGCATGTAGCCCTCGTAGCCCAGCTCGATCATCGTCGCGGCGGCGGCCGGCGGCACGCCGGTCACGGGCGCGGGCGCGCCCGGCATCGGCCCCGGTCCGGTGGCCGCCAGGACGAGGTCGCCCACGCGGTCGGGGGCGTCCAGCGCGATCCACTGGGCCACCCGGCCACCCATCGAGTGGCCGACGACGGCGACGCGGTCGATGCCGAGCGCGTCGAGGAGCGTCACGGCGTCCCGGGCGAGCCCGCGCGTCGACAACCCCTCCGTCGACCCGCCGGTGGCACCGGTCCCCCGGTGGTCGTACGTGATGACCGTGCGCTCCTCGGCGAGGCGCTCGACGAGTGCGGGCAGCCAGGTCGCACCGGCGTAGCCGGTGCCCGCGACGAGGAGGAGCGGCGGGCCGTCGCCGGTCACGGTGTGGTGGATCGCAGGACCGGCCGCATCGTGGGTCACATCGCCTCCTCGCGATAGAATATTAGATACAGTCTTCGGGCACGGCGTCGCTGTCAAGCGTCCGTCCGCTCTGTGACCCGTTCGTGACCCGCCGGCGCCTGCCGCCCCGCGCCGAGTCGGCGTGCGAGCGCTCGCGCACGGGCTGCCCGGTCAGCCCGCGGGCTGCTCCGTCGCCACCGCGGACGGCTCGCCGGCGCGTGCCGCGCGGACCCGTCGCAGGGCAGGGAAGGCCGCGGCGGCGGCCACCACGGCCGACGCGGCGGCCAGCACCAGTCCGGCCCGGGGACCACCCACCTCGACGAGCGCGCCGACGGCCACGCCACCGAACGGCGTCGCGCCGAGGAAGACCGTCGAGTGGATCGCGATCACCCTCCCCCGCATCTGCGGCGCGGTGTTGACGAGCAGGATCGCCCGACCGAGGACGTTGAGCATGAGGTTGAGGACGCCGAGCAGGGCGATGGCCGCCAGCGCGATCCCGAGGGTCGGGCTGACCGCGACGAGGAGGTTCGCCGCGCCGAAGCCGACGCAGGTCCACAGGAAGCGCCAGGAGTCGGCCCGGGTGGCCGCCGCGCTGGCGAAGGAGCCGAGCACGGCGCCGATGCCGAGCGCGGACGTCATCACCCCGTAGGTGCCGGCGTCGCCGGCGAACGTCTCCGACGCGAGGACCGGGAACACCACCCGGAAGTTCTGGCCGAGGAGCGAGACGATCGCGACGATGAGCACGGTCGCGCGCAGCTCCGGCGTCCGCCACACGTACGCGACGCCCTCGCGCAGCTGCCCGCGGCCGCGCGGCTGGACGGGCACGGCGTGCAGCCGTCCGACGTCGATCGCGGTGAGGCTGACCAGCACAGCGACGAACGAGACGGCGTTGACGACGAAGGTGATGCCCACGCCCACGAGCAGGATGAGCACCCCCGCGAGGGCGGGCCCGAGGAGCCGTCCGAGGTTGTGCATGACCCCCGTGAGCGCCTGCGCGTTGACGATGTCCGCGTCGTCGACGAGCTCGGAGACGAAGGTCTGGCGCGCCGGGACGTCCACGGCGCTGACGATCCCGAGACCGATGGCGAGCAGGAAGACCCAGGTCACCGTCGCGACGCCGGTCAGCGTGACCACGGCGAGGGTGACCGCGAGCGCGGCCTGCAGCGCCTGCGTGACCATGAGCAGCCGGCGGGTGTCGGTCCGGTCCACGAGGAGGCCGCCCCACGGGCTGAGCAGGAGGACCGGCAGGAACTGGCAGAAGAGGGCGACCCCGAGGACGAGCGGGCTGCCGGTGAGCTCCAGGAGCAGCCAGTCCTGGCCGATCCGCTGCATCCACGTCCCGGCCACGGAGACGCTGTGCCCCGCGAAGTACACGCGGTAGTTGCGTTGCGAGAACGAGCGGAACATCCGCGAGCGCAGCGCACCGACCTGCTGCGCGACCTTCGACGCACCGTTCACCGGACCTCCTGCACCCCTCTCCCACCCACGACAAGGTTGCGCGGTGGGGCGACGGTCGTCGCCCCACCGCGGCAGGCCGGGTCGGTCAGGAGGCCGCGGCCTCCGACCGGTCCTGCGACCACGGCAGCGCGATCGCGTGGTGGGCCGGCAGGTGCACGCTGACCGGCGTGCCGGACGAGTACCGCAGAGCGGCCGGGGTCCGGCAGTTGATCTGCGAGGTCCCGAGCTGGACCTGGTACATCATGGCCTCGCCCGTGAAGAGCCGCGTGCGGATCTCACCGGGGAAGGTGTTGGCGCCGATGCCCGACTCCGGCCGGACCTCGACGTGCTCGGGCCGGATGCTGACGATGCACCGGTCACCGGGCTGGGCGTCGACGACGGTACCGACCATGACGTGGCCGTCGTCGGTCCGCACGCGCCACGCCTCACCGTCGTGGTGCTCCACCACGCCCTCGATGAAGTTCGTCGTGCCGACGAAGTCGGCCACGAACGCGTTCGCGGGCTGGAGGTAGATCGAGAACGGGTCCCCGACCTGGCTGACCTTGCCCTCGTGCATGACCGCGACCTTGTTCGACATCGACAGGGCCTCGGACTGGTCGTGCGTGACGTAGACGGTCGTGATGCCCTGCTCGCGCTGGAGGCGCTTGAGCTCGAACCGCAGCGCCTCGCGCAGCTTGGCGTCGAGGTTGGACAGGGGCTCGTCGAGCAGGAGCACGGAGGGCTCGATGACCAGGGCTCGCGCGAGCGCGAGCCGCTGCTGCTGGCCACCGGACAGCTTCGTGGCGAAGCGGCCCGCGAGCTCGTCCAGCTCCACGACGGCGAGCGCCCGCTCGACCCGCTCGGTGACCTCCGCCTTCGACGTGCGGCGCCGCTTGCCGACCCGCAGGGGGAAGGCGACGTTGTCGAAGACGTTCATGTGGGGCCAGATGGCGTAGCTCTGGAAGACCATCCCGAGGTTGCGGTCGTTCGCCGGGACGGACACCTTCCGCGAGCCCGAGAAGAGGACGCGGTCGCCCACGACGATCTCGCCGTCGTCGGGCACCTCGAGGCCGGCGATGCACCGCAGGGTGGTGGTCTTGCCGCACCCGGAGGGACCGAGGAGGGTGAAGAACTCCCCCTCCTCGACCTCGAGGTCGATGTGGTCGACGGCGTACTCGCGGCCCGACCGGGACTCGTCACGGAAGTTCTTGGCGAGGTTCTCGACACGCAGCATGCGTGGATCTCCGTTTCTGTCAGGCGTCGCGCACGCCGATGCGTGCCCCGACCTTGTAGGCGATGGCGACGAGGATCATGAGCGCGACGACCATGACGACGCCGAGCGCCGCCAGGAC
>NZ_CAMPHH010000119.1 GCF_946885855.1 uncultured Actinotalea sp.
CTCCACGGGCGGGCGGCCCCTCCCCTACCCCCTCCGACCGAGTGAGGACACATGTCGACGCTGGAGAGCACGCCGGTGCGGTCGTCGCAGGCCGCCCCGCCCCGTCGCACCGGCCGCCCGCGCGGTGGGGGCATCCGCGGGCGCGAGGCCGCGGCGGGATGGCTGTTCATCTCGCCGATGCTGATCATTCTCGGCCTGTTCCTGCTGGTCCCGGTCCTCATGGCGGTGTGGGTGAGCCTGTCGGACTGGACCGGGCGCGGCTCCCCGTTCAGCTCGACCGTGGGCTTCGTGGGGCTGGAGAACTACCGCGCGCTCGGCGCCGACGGCGGGCTCGCGACGCAGGACTTCGGCACCGCGATGCGGAACAACCTCTGGTACGTCGTGCTCGTCGTGCCGCTGCAGACGATGCTGTCGCTCTTCCTCGCGGTCATGGTGAACCGTCGCCTGCTGCGCGGGCGCGGCTTCTTCCGGACGGCGTTCTACTTCCCGTCCGTGACCAGCGCCGTCGCCATCACCGTCGTCTTCCTCTTCCTCTTCTCCGCCTCCGGCGCGGTCAACCGGGCGCTGCAGGCGCTGAGCGTGGACGGCCCCAACTGGTTCGCCGACCCGCGTGGGGTCCTGCACATCGTCCTCGGGGCGCTCGGCGTGGAGAGCGGGCCGGAGGCGCTCACCGGCACCGGCTTCCTCGGCATCCCGCTGTGGCAGTGGCTCGCCGGTCCGTCCGTCGCGATGAGCGTCTTCATCATCCTGGCCGTCTTCACCACCTCCGGGACGATGATGCTGCTCTTCATCGCGGGCCTGCAGCAGATCGGCGGGGAGGTCGAGGAGGCCGCGACCATGGACGGCGCGACCGCCTGGCAGCGCTTCCGGTTCGTCACCCTGCCGATGCTGCGCCCGACGGTCTTCACCGTCGTCACGCTCGGCCTCATCGGCACCTGGCAGGTGTTCGACCAGATCTACACCGGCAGCCAGGGCGGCCCCGCCAAGACGACCCTGACGCCCGCGTACCTGTCCTACCAGTCCTCCTTCGAGCAGAACCAGTGGGGCCGCGGCGCCGCGATCGCCTTCATCCTCTTCGCGATCATCGTCGTGATGACGGCGGTCCAGCGCGCCGTCCTGCGCGAGCGGGACACGGTCCCGCGCCGCAAGCGGTTCCACCAGCCCGACGACGGCGCGGGCGGCCCCGGCGGGCGGTCCGGTCGCGGCCGTCCCCGCTTCACCCAGACGCCGCGCGGCAGCGAGTCCGCCGCCAAGCCCGGACCAGGGATCCCAGGATGACGACGACGCTCCCCACCTCCACCGCCGCGGTCGACCAGGCGCGGATGACCCGTCAGGCGCGCTCGGCCCGCCGTCGGCAGATCGGGACGTTCGCCACGTACGCCGTCCTGGCGATGGTCGCGCTCATCTACATCTACCCGTTCCTCATCTCCGTCGCCACCTCCTTCAAGCCGGACGCCGAGGCCGTGGCGAACCCGCTCTCGCTGGTCCCGGCGACGTGGACGACGGCGGCGTACGAGCGCCTGTTCCTGCGCTCGGACTTCCCGACGTGGTTCCAGAACTCGGTCATCGTGACCGTCGTCGTCACGATCGGTCGCGTCTTCATCAACTCCCTCGCCGGCTACGCGCTGGCCCGGCTGCAGTTCCGCGGGCGCGGGCTCGTCTTCGCGGGGCTCATCGCGGTCATGGCGGTCCCCGGCGTCGTGCTGCTCATCCCGAAGTTCCTGGTCATCAACCAGCTCGGGATCTACGACTCCTACGCCGGCATGATCATCCCGCTGCTCGCGGACGCCGCGGGGATCTTCATCATGAAGAACTTCTTCGAGTCGATCCCGCGCAGCGTCGAGGAGGCCGCGCGCATCGACGGCGCCGGGCCGTTCCGCACCTACTGGTCGGTCGTCCTGCCCATGGCCACGCCGGCGCTCATCACGCTGGTGATCCTGTCCTTCCAGGGCTCCTGGAACGAGCTCGCGCACTTCATCGTCTCCGCGCAGGACCCCGAGCTGCGCACGCTGACCAAGGGGGTCGCGCAGCTCGCCTCGGGGGCCCTGTCCCAGGGCAGCCAGTACCCGCTGAAGCTGGGCGCCGCCGTCGTCATGACGATCCCCGTCGCGATCCTCTTCTTCGTCTTCCAGCGCCGGATCATGAACGTCACCGCCGGTGCCGTGAAGGAGTGACGGACCGGAGCCCCGACAGCGGAACAGGGTTCACCCGAACGGCTGGCTGCCGTGCGGTCACAGGCGGACTTACGCTCGTGACGGCTGCCGCCGCGGTGCCCACCCTCCGTCCCCGACGCAGGTGGACGGGGGCCGTGTCAGGGGTGTCGCCGGGCCTACCCGCCGCGCCCCGCGAAGGCAGGCGGAGACACGGATGGAAGCACAGCACGAGCAGGACCGCCTGGAGTCGCTCCACTCCTACGGCGTCGCGGACGCCCGGCCGGACATCCACCTCGACGCGATCGCCGCGCTGGCGGCCCACGCGGTCGGGACCCCGATGGCGTGCATCACGTTCGTGGACGAGGACCGGGTGTGGGTCAAGGCCGCCTACGGGGTGGAGCACGGGGTCGCCTCGCTGGAGGAGATGATCTGCACCACCGTGGTCCGGGAGGGCACGGCCGTCGTCGCCGGGGACCTCCTGGCGCACCCGGACCTGCACGACCACCCGGCGGTGCACGGTCCTCTCGGGCTGCGGGCGTACGCCGGCGTGCCGCTGGTGGGCCGTGACGCCCTGCCGCTCGGAGTGCTGTGCACGCTGAGCCCCGTTCCGCACGTGTTCTCACCCCGGCGCATGCAGGCGCTGGAGACGCTCGCCGAGCGCGTCGTGTCCGAGCTCGAGCTGCGGCGCCTGGACCGCCTGGCCGGCCGCTCCGCCACGTGGCGCGGCGTCGACGTGACCGTCGCCCGCCGCCTGCGCCAGGCGCTCGACCGGGGGGAGCTCGTCGCGCACTACCAGCCGGTGGTCGCGCTGGAGTCGGGGCTGCCCGGCGCGTTCGAGGCGCTGCTGCGCTGGGAGCACCCGGTGCGCGGGTCCGTCCCGCCCGGGGAGTTCCTGCACGCGCTCGAGGGCGGCGGCCTCCTGCGGCCCGTCGAGCGCGCGGTGCTCCGGCAGTCCCTCACCACGCTCGCCGAGCTGGTCCGCGACCCCGGCCACGTCCCCGGCCTGGCGATCGGCGTCAACGTCGCCGCGGTGCACGTGGGCCGCCGGGGCTTCGCCGACGACGTGCTGCGCGAGCGGGACCGGCTGGATCTGGCCGACGGCGTGCTGGGCATCGAGGTCACGGAGACCACGGACCTCCTCGACAGCGCCACCGCCCTCGCCGAGCTGCGCACCCTGCGGGAGCACGGTGTCGGGATCGCGCTCGACGACTACGGCGCCGGCTACTCCTCCCTGCTGCGGGTGCTCGACCTCCCCATCAGTGTGCTCAAGATCGACCGCGACGTCGTGCGCCGGCTCCCGCACGACCGGCGCGCCCTCGCCGCCACCCGCTCCACGCTCGGTCTGTGCACCGACCTCGGACTGGTCGCCGTCGCCGAGGGCGTCGAGACGGCAGCGCAGCGGGACGCGCTGCTCGACCTGGGCTGCGCGTTCGGTCAGGGGTTCCTGTACTCCCCCGCGCTGCCGGCGGCCGACGTCGCGGACTACCTGCGGCACCCGCGGGGCACCTGGCGCGGTGTCCCCACCCCGCGCGCCCGGTCCGCCGGGCACCTCCACCACGCGCACGCCTACGCGGCGCCGGCCGAGCTCGCGGACGGGGTGGGCTCCTACCTGGCGGACGGGCTGCGCGCCGGGGGCGAGGTGCGCGTCGTCGCCGTCGAGGAGCACCACCGGCGGATCGAGGCGGACCTGGCCCACCGCGGCGTCGCGGTCGACCGGGCCCGGCGGGAGGGCCGGTACGCGCGCGTCGACGCCGACGACGTCGTCGCGGACATCGACCGGCGCGGGTCGGTCGGCGCGTCGTTCGCGCGCCACGTCGTCCCGGCACTCGCGTCGCGGTCCGCCGGTCCCCTGCAGGTGTACGGCGAGGTGGTCGGCCTGCTCTGGAGCAGCGGCCGCACCCGCGAGGCGCTCGAGCTCGAGGCACTGTGGAACGGGCTGCAGGAGCACCGCTCGTTCGACCTCTACTGCGGGTACGACGCCGCCTCGCTCACCGGCACGCCGGACGGCCTCGACGAGGTGGCGCGGCACCACACCCACGTCCGCGGGGCGGCAGACCCCGGACGCCAGGCGTGACGCACGCCCGTCCGCGAGCGGTCAGGTGCCCTCGACGGGGAGGGTGAACCACACGACCTTGCCGCCGTGGGACCGCGCCTCGGTCCCCCACGCGGCAGCGAGGTGCTGCACGAGCAGCATGCCGCGCCCGTTGCCGGCCTCCGGCGGCGGGGTGCGGACGACGGGCGGCGCAGCCGAGTCGTCGTCGACCGCGACGCGCAGGAGGTCACCCTCGCGCTGGACGGTGAGCACGACCTCGCCGCCGTCCGGCCCGTGGTCGAGGGCGTTCGCCGCGAGCTCCGTCGCGAGCAGGAGCAGCGTCCGCTCCAGCGGCGGTGGCCAGCCGTGCCGGGCGACGAGCTCGCGCAGCCAGGCACGGACGTCGCTCAGGGGCCGCCCGTCGACCTGGAGCCGCCCGAGCGCCTCGCGGCACGGTGCCGGGAGCGCTGCCACGACGCCGACGGCGTCCCCCTCGCCAGGCACCCCGCCGTCCACCGGGACCGCGGGGGCGAACGGCTCGATCGGGTCCAGCGGGTCCAGCGGGCCTGCGGTGGCCAGGGCATCCACGGTCCCGACGGCGTGCACGGCCTCGACGGCCCGGCCCCGACCGGCCGCCGACACGTCGCGCGGCGTGCCCGCGCTCCGGTCATCACCCACGACGCCCCCGGCCCTCGCCATCGGGCAGCGCCGTCATGAGCGGGCCGAGCGGCTCGACCGGCCCGTCGACGACGCGGACGTGGTGCAGGTCGACGAGGCCGACGACCTCGCGCGCGCACGTGCGCCGGGCGTCGTGGAGCACGACCACGAGACCGCGCTCCGCACCGAAGGAGTCGAGCGCGCCGAGCCCGTGGTGGTCGATGAAGCGCAGGCCACCGGCGTCGACGTGCAGCTCGCTCACGGCTGGGCCGGCGGGACGGTCAGGGTCGTGCCCCGCGGCATGACGGGCGCCGTCACCCGCACCGAGGACCGGACCAGGCGCGACGAGGTCGAGCGAGCGACGCAGCGCCCGCGCGTCCGTGAGGTCGACCTCGCCACGCAGGGTCAGGTCGTGCTCGCCCGAGAAGAAGAGCTGGAAGGGTGACGCGCCCGGGCTGACGAGAGGGTGCAGCGCGGCGAACGCCGCCGTGACCTCGGCACCCAGCCGTGACCGGTCGAACGCGCACATCACCGACAGCGGCACGCGCTGGGTGGCCCGGTCCAGCGCCGCCTCGTAGGCGAGGTGCGTCCCCTGCTCCTGCGCGGTGCGGACCCACGGCGTCGAGTCGCCCGCCGCACGCAGTCCACGGAAGCCCTCGGCCGCCACCCGCCGCGTCCAGTCCTCCCAGAAGGCGGCCTGCGCGTGCGGGTCGGGCAGCCCGCCGTCGGCCTCGGCCGGCCGCTCGGCGGGCAGCGGGAGGATGCTCAGCGCGCCGGAGCGTTCGAGGTCCGCCACGTCGAGGCCCACGAGCTCGGCGGCGAGCCGGTCGTGCGAGCCGACCCCCACCCACACCGCCGCGAGACCGTGCTCGATCCCCTCCGCGAGGAACCGGCTCGCGCGGTGGTGGAAGTCCGCCTCGTCGTCGTAGACCCAGCAGAGATGGTCCTGCGCGTGGAGCCCCTCAGGGGTGGCGACATCGCCTGCCGTGCGCATGGGAACAGGGTGGCACCAGATCATGGGATTGACGAGGACCGTCCAGGTTTCGCCTCAGTACCCCCGATCCCCCGCAGTCCCCCTCAGTGCCGCCGGTGCACCTTCATCCTCGGCGGCCGCCCGTCGGGGTCCGCCACCGTCCGGTACGCCGGAGCGGCGAGCAGCCGCCGCCACCGCGGCACGCCGTCGGGGTCGTGCGGGCGCAGGCGGCCGGGCGGGCGCGGGCCCTCGCGGCCGGACTCGTGCCACGCCTGCAGCGCCTCGGCGCTGCGGCGGATCGTGGCGACCGCCGTGACCGGGTCGAGCAGCGCGTCGTCGTCGGCGGCCGTGAGGTCGAGGTGCTCACGCAGTAGCGTCAGCCGGAGGTCCCGGGCGAAGACGCGCGCGCCGTCGCCCAGGCCGCCGGGGTCGCGCGGCTCGCGCTCGTCGCGCGCCTCGTCGACGATCGCCGCGGTGAGCTCGGAGTCGTGCGTCCACGACCGGCGGTTGAAGTTGTCGGAGCCGACGGTCGCCCAGACGTCGTCGACGACGCACACCTTGGAGTGCACGTACACCGGCAGGTTCGCGTGGTTCTCGACGTCGAGGACGAGCACCCGCTCGCCCCCTGCCCGCTGCACCCGCTCCAGCGCGACGGCGTGGCCGTGGCGGGACGCGGCCACCGCGAGCCGCCCGTCCTGGTCCGGGTACCGCGGCACGACGGCGACGAGGTGCAGGTCGTGCTCACGGCGCAGCGCCTCGGCGAAGACCTCGGCGACCTCGGCCGACCAGAGGTACTGGTCCTCGAGATAGACCAGCCGGCGGGCGCGGCGCATCGCCTTGGCGTAGCCGCGGGCGGCGCTGCGCTCACCGTCGGGCGCGAAGGGGTAGCCCGGCCACCGGTTGGGATAGGTGCGCAGCAGCTGGACGGTCGCGGACCCGGCCACGGGCGGGTCCCGCCGCTGCGGCGGGAGCCGGTCCGCGCTGCGGTCCAGGCGTCGGGCCAGGTCCGGGATCGCGTGCCACGGCAGCCGGGACAGCGCGGCGCGGTCCGCCCACCGCTCGCGGAACACGTCCTCGACGTCACGCACCCCCGGGCCGCGGATCTCGACCTGGACGTCGTGCCAGGCCGGGGTCTCGCCGTACCAGTGGGAGAAGCCCTGCGGCTGGTCGTCGCCGTGGTGGTCCGCGTCGTCGCGGCGGCTGTGGGCGAGGTCCAGGCCGCCCACGAACGCGACGTCGTCGTCGGGGCGGTCACGGTGCCGCACGACGACGAACTTCTGGTGGTGGCTGCCGAACGGCCGGACGCGCTGGTCCAGGAGCACCTCGCCGCCGTGCTCGTTGACGCCCTCGGCGAGCGTCCGGTTCTGCTCGTGCGAGAACTCCAGGCGGTCCATGTGCGAGCGCCAGATCAGCCCCTTGACGACGACACCCCGCTGGGCCGCCTCGCAGAACAGCTGGGCGACGGTCAGCCCGTCGTCCCGAAGCTTCTGCCCCGGGTCGCCCCGCCAGTCCGTGAAGAGCACGAGGTCACCGCGCCCGGTCTCCTCGACGACCTCCGCGAGCCGCTCGAAGTACGGCCGGCCGTGCACCAGCGGGCGGACCGCGTTGCCGTGCGTCCACGCCCGCAGGCGGGTGGCGGGGTTGCCGCGCTGGGAGTCGGTGAGGAGCCAGTCGTGGTGCTCGTCGTCCCGCTGGTCGGCGTGCTCGGCCGGGGGCTGGAACGCCGACGGCGACACGAGCCGCACCCCGTCGCGACGCAGCGGGAGGTGGTTGAACCGGGGGCGGAGCACGGACTTACGGTGTCACACCGGTGGGGCGGAGACCATGGGCGCCGGGGTGCGGTGCCGGCGGTCGGCCACCGTGCCGCGGCGGGCTCAGTGGTGCCCGCGCAGCTTCATGCGCGGGGGGCGCCCGTCCGGGTCGACGAACGCGCGGTAGGCCGGGGACGAGAGGACGCGCTGCCACGTCGTCGGGGTCCGCGCCAGCGCGTGCGTGCGCAGCCGACCGGGCGGGCGCTCGCCCGGGCACCCGGCGGCGTACCAGGCGTCCAGCGTCGCGATTCGGGCCCGCAGGGTGGCGACGGCCCGGGCCGGGTCCAGGAGGGCGTCGTCGTCGGCGGCCGCGAGGTCGAGGTGCTCGCGCCACAGCGCGAGCCGCAGGTCGCGGGCGAAGACACGCGCGCCGTCGCCGAGCCCGCCCGGGTCGCGCGGCTCGCGCGGGTCGCGGGCCTCGTCGACGACGGCGGCCGTGAGCTCGGAGTCGTGCGTCCAGGAACGGCGGTTGAAGTTGTCCGACCCGACCGTGGCCCAGACGTCGTCGACGACGCAGACCTTGGAGTGCACGTAGACCGGGCGGCCCGCGGCGTTCTCGACGTCGAGGATGAGGACGCGGTCCCCGCCCGCCTCGTGCACCATGTCCAGCGCCTGCGTGTGCCCGTGCAGGGTGATCGGCAGGCGGCGCTCGGCGTCCTGGTCCGGGAAGCGCGGGACGACGGCGACGAGGTGCAGGTCGGGCTCGCGCCGCAGCGCGTCGGCGAAGACCGCGGCGACCGACTCCGACCACAGGTACTGGTCCTCGATGTAGACCAGGCGCCTGGCCCGGCGCAGCGCCTTGGCGTACCCGCGCGCGACCGTCCGCTCGCCGTGCGGCGCGTACGGGTAGCCGCCCCAGCGGTTGGGATAGGTGCGCAGCAGCTGCACGGTGCAGGTGCCGACGGCATCCGGGGCCGGCAGGGGCTCCGGCAGCGGGTCCGGACGGCGCTCGGGCAGGTCCAGCAGGTGCGGCACGAGGTGCCAGGGACGCCGCGACAGCGCCGACGGGTCGTCCCAGCGCTCCCGGAAGACCTCCTCGATGCAGCGCACCGCCGGGCCGCGGACCTCGACCTGGACGTCGTGCCAGGCGGGGCGGCCGCCGTACCAGGTGTTGAACGGCATCCGCTGCTGGTCGCCGCGGTGGTCGGCGTCGTCGCGGCGGGAGTGCGCGACGTCGAGCCCGCCGACGAACGCGACGTCCAGCTGCGGGCGCCCCGGGTGGCGCAGGACGACGAACTTCTGGTGGTGGCTGCCGAACGGGCGCACCCGCTGGTCCAGCAGCACCTCGCCGCCGTGCTCGTTGACGACCTGCGCGAAGCGGCGGTTCTGCTTGACCGAGAACTTCAGCCGGTCCAGCTGGGAGCGCCACAGCAGGCCGCGGACCAGGACGCCGCGGTGAGCGGCCTGGGCCAGCAGCTGGGAGATCGTCGTGCCGTCGTCGCGGACGAGCTCGTCCGGGTCGACGCGCCAGCCGACGAACAGCAGGAGGTCCCCCGCGCGCATCCGCTCGACCGCCGCCGCCAGGGCCGCGAAGTACGGCCGGCCGTGGACCAGGGGACGGACCGCGTTGCCCTCGGTCCAGGTCCGGACGGCCGAGTGCGGGTTGCCGCGCTGCGAGGCCGAGAGCAGCCAGGGGTGCCCCTCCTCGAGCGGGACCGCGTCGGGCACCGTGAAGCGCTCGGGCTCCAGGAGGGGGATGCCGGTGCGCCGGGTCGAGCGGCGGGAGGGTGCGGGGGGACCGCCCGGCTCGTCGCCGTGCGGCTGCGGGCGTGTCCTGACCGTCGGGGTCACCACGCCTCCACGGTCGCACAGGTCGGGCCGGCGTGCCGGGTCGTTCAGGTGCGTCCTCAGCCGGGACCCCTGGAGGCGGGCCGCGCCCGTCCGGTCCCTGGGACGTCGCTATTTCGGCCGCTGCCGGCCGGGAGGGGTGAGGGGCGCCGGTGCCGTGCCGTAGAGTCATCCCAGGTCTGAGCCGGTCCCCGCGTCCACCTCGACCACCGCGGGAGCCGCTCCCGCTCCGCACCGCCCGAGCACCGACCCGCCTCGGCCCTTCGGGCCCCGGCCCCGGCCGCCCCGCCCCCGGCCGGGGCTCTCCGGCCCGCCCGGGGCCGGGGCTTCCGGGCCGTCCAGGAGACCGGGGGGGTGGCCGGGGTACGGGGGGGGGGGGCCGTGGCTGCGCACTTCCCGGAGTGCCCCTGGCCTGACCATGAG